>NZ_JBYSZI010000004.1:28120-164409 GCF_058787075.1 Cupriavidus sp. FW305-46 | reverse complement strand
GGGTGAGGGCGGGCGCGTGCAGGACCAATGCCAGCCGCTTTGCCTTCTCCACTCAACGAGCAGTAAGCAGTAAAGCAGTAAGCCGAGGTGGCCGCCTTGCCCGCGTCGCGGGGTCGCAGGGCGGGCGGCCTGCGGCCTCTGCTGCTGCATTTCCTTCTGGTGTGTCATGCTGAATTACTTCCTCAAACGTGTGCTGGGCGTGATCCCCACGCTGCTGATCGTGGCAGTGCTGGTGTTCCTGTTCGTCCATCTGCTGCCGGGTGATCCCGCGCGGCTGGCGGCGGGCCCGGAGGCCGATTCGGCCACGGTCGAACTGGTGCGCAAGGACCTTGGGCTGGACCGGCCCATGCACGAGCAGTTCGTCAACTTCTTCTCCAATGCGGTCCGCGGCGAGTTCGGCCATTCGCTGCGCACCAAGCGCCCGGTCAGCGAGGAGATCGGCGACCGCTTCATGCCCACGCTGCTGCTGACGGTGGCGTCGATGGCCTGGGCGGTGGTGTTCGGCATGGCGATCGGCATCGGCTCGGCCGTGTGGCGCAACCGCTGGCCGGACCGGTTCGGCATGACGCTGGCGGTGTCGGGCATTTCGTTCCCGGCTTTTGCGCTGGGCATGCTGCTGATGGAAGTGTTCTCGGTGCAGCTGGGCTGGCTGCCGTCGATCGGAGCCGACAGCTGGAAGCACTACGTGTTGCCGTCGATCACGCTGGGTGCGGCGGTGGCCGCGGTGATGGCGCGTTTTACGCGGGCCTCGTTCGTCGAGGTGCTGCAAGAAGATTTCATCCGCACCGCGCGTGCCAAGGGTGTGCGCGAGACGCTGGTGGTGGCCAAGCACGGCCTGCGCAACGCCATGATCCCGGTGGTGACCATGATGGGCCTGCAGTTCGGCTTCCTGCTGGGCGGCTCGATCGTGGTCGAGAAGGTGTTCAACTGGCCGGGCCTGGGGCGCCTGCTGGTCGATGCCGTCGAGATGCGCGACTACCCGGTGATCCAGGCCGAGGTGCTGCTGTTCTCGCTCGAATTCATTCTGATCAACCTGGTGGTGGACATGCTCTACACCGTGATCAACCCAACCATCCGCTACAAGTGAGGCCGGCATGACTGAGCTTTCCACGCCCGCCGCAGCGCAAGCGGCACCCGCCACCGCCCCCGTGCCGGAGGCCGTGCGCACGCCCTGGACCGAGTTCTGGCGCAAATTCCGCAAGCAGCACCTGGCGCTGGGCGCCGGCGCCTTCGTGCTGGTGCTGGTGGTGATTGCCATCGTGGCGCCGCATATCGTGCCGTACGACCCGGAGAACTACTTCGACTACGACGCGCTCAACGCCGGCCCGTCGGCCGCGCACTGGATGGGCGTCGATTCGCTCGGACGCGATATCTTCAGCCGCATCCTGGCGGGCGCGCGCATCTCGCTGGCGGCGGGTTTCCTGTCGGTGATCATCGGCGCGCTGATCGGCACCGTGCTGGGCCTGCTGGCGGGCTACTACGAAGGCTGGTGGGACCGCATCGTGATGCGCATTTCCGACGTGCTCTTCGCCTTCCCGGGCATCCTGCTGGCGATCGGCATCGTGGCCATCCTCGGCAACGGCATGACCAACGTGATCTTCGCCGTGGCCATCTTCAGCATCCCGGCGTTCGCGCGGCTGGTGCGCGGCAATACGCTGATGCTCAAGCGTCTGACCTATATCGAGGCGGGGCGCAGCATCGGCGCATCGGACTGGACCATCCTGATGCGGCATATCCTGCCGGGCACGGTGTCGTCGATCGTGGTGTATTTTTCGATGCGTATCGGCACCTCGATCATCACCGCGGCCAGCCTGTCGTTCCTGGGACTGGGCGCGCAGCCGCCCACGCCGGAATGGGGCGCGATGCTCAACGAAGCCCGCGCCGACATGGTGACGGCGCCGCATGTGGCGATCTTCCCGAGCCTGGCGATCTTCCTGACGGTGCTGGCCTTCAACCTGCTGGGCGACGGCCTGCGCGACGCGCTCGACCCCAAGATCGACCGCCGTTGAACCCTGAGCCGCTGAACATGACCGCATCGACAACGGGCGTGCCGCGTGTCGGCAGCCTGCCGGCAGGTCCGCTGGACAGCATTGCCGACGTGGCCGGCGTGACCGTCGGCCATGGCACGCTGGCGGATGGCGCCGTGCAGACCGGCGTCACCGTGATCCGTCCGCATGGCGGCGATCCGTACCGCGACAAGGTGCCCGCCGCGGCCACCGTGCTCAACGGCTTTGGCAAGAGCATCGGGCTGGTGCAGGTGGCCGAACTGGGCGTGCTGGAAACGCCGCTGGCGCTGACCAATACCTTTTCGGTCGGCGCGGTCGCGCAGGCGCAGATCCGTGCGGCGGTGGCGGCCAATCCGGAGATCGGCCGCGCGCTGCCGACCGTCAATGCGCTGGTGTTCGAGTGCAATGACGGCTACCTGAACGATATCCAGCGCATGGCGGTGGAGGGCAGCCACTATGAGGCGGCCCTGGCCGGTGCCGGCCAGGAGGTTGCGCAGGGCGCGGTCGGCGCCGGACGCGGCATGTCGGCATTCGGCGTCAAGGGTGGTATCGGCACCGCTTCACGCCTGGCCGGTGGCTATCGCGTGGGCGCGCTGGTGCTGGCCAATTTCGGCACGCCGGAATCGTTGACCGTTGCCGGCCGCCTGGTCGGTCCGGAACTGGTCCAGCGCCTGGCGCAGCCCGACACAGCGGCGCAACCGGAAAAGGGATCGATCATCATGATCCTCGCCACCGACGCCCCGCTGGACGCGCGCCAGTTGCGCCGGCTGTCGCTGCGCGCCGGCGCCGGGCTGGCGCGTACCGGCTCGGTGTTCGGGCATGGCTCGGGCGATATCGCAGTCGCGTTCTCGAGCGCGTATACCGTGCCGCACGACACCGCCCGGCCGATGCCGGCCGTCGCCATGCTGCATGAAACCCATCTCGACCCGCTGTTCCGCGCCGCGGCCGACAGCGTCGAGCAAGCCATCCTGCATGCCCTGTGGCATGCCGCACCGGTGCAGGGCCGCGACGGCCACGGCCGGCGCGCACTGCTGGACGTGATGCCCGAACTGGGCCAAACCGCCTGATGAAGATCCTTGTTTCCACCGATATCGAAGGCGTGGCTGGCGTCTTCCACGCCGAACAGACCCGCCCCGGCAACGGCGAATACGAACGCGCCCGCGCCTGGATGACCGGCGAAGCCAATGCCGCGGTCGAAGGCGCCTTTGCCGGCGGCGCGACTGAAGTACTGGTCAACGATTCGCACGGCGGCTTCCGCAACCTGCTGCCGGACCAGCTCGATCCGCGCGCGCGGGTGGTGCTGGGCAAGCCGCGCTACCTTGGCATGATGGCCGGCGTCGAGGCCGGAGTCGACGGCGTGCTGATGATCGGCTACCACGGCCGCGCCCAGAGCCGCGGCGTGCTGGCGCACACCATCAACAGCGGCGCCTTCGCGCGGGTCTGGCTCAACGGCAAGGAACTGGGCGAGGCGGGCCTGTACGCCGCGCTGGCCGGCGAGTTCGGCGCGCCGGTGCTGATGGCCAGCGGCGACGATGTCTTCGTGCAGGAAACCCATGCGATGATGCCGTGGGTGCGCTATGTCGAGACCAAGTCAGCGGACGGCTTCGGCAGCGGCACCTCGCTGTCGCCGGCGGCGGCGCGCGAGGCCATTGCCGCAGCGGCTGCAACCGCGGTGCGCGAACGCGCGCAGGCGCAATGCCTGCGCATCGCCGCGCCGGTGACTTGCACCCTGCAGACCCTGACGCCCGCGCACGCGGACCTGTTCTGCCAGTGGCCGGCGCTGGAGCGCCGCGACGGCGTGACGCTGTCCTTCCAGGCCGATTCGGTCCAGGCGGCGGTGCGCATGCTGAACTGCCTGTCGGCGATGTCGTTCATGCTGAAGTAGGGCCGGGCAGATTCGCCGGGGCGAGCGCGCAGATCGGCGACAATGGCGGGTCTAGCAATTCAGGCATGAGCCGCAACGCATGACCCAGGCACACGACGGGGGCTGGATCCCCGTGCGCAAGGACTTCGTCGACCCCGCCACGCGCTGCCATGCGCGGGGCGCGAGCCGCCGCCACCATGGCTTTCCGGCCGGGCAGGCTTATATCCTGCGCGACGCCGCAGGGCATGAATATCCCTTTGGCGATGACTGCGCGCGTGCCGCGGTGCCGCATCCGGGCCTGCTGCTGCAGGTGCCGGACTACACCGAGCGCGATGTGGTGCCGCGCACGGCCTTGCCCGAGGCGGCGCCCCCGGCCCGCCGGCGCGATCCCGCCCAGGCACAGGCCGCCGAGCGCGCCGCCGCGATCCGCTACCTGGTGCTGCGCATGGAGAAGGTGGCCGCGGTGCCGCGCGTGCAGCCGACAGTGCGCTTCCCGGCGCTTGAGGGCGTCTACGAGCAGTACCAGCGCACCGGCGACATCGGCATGGCGCAGGTGCGCCGCATCCTCGCGATCGAACGCAGCCCGTCCACCCCGCCGCGGCTGCGCGCCACCAACCTGCTCGACGTCTATACCGCGCATATCAAGCTGGAATGCCTGATCGCGGGGTCCAACAGCGTCGACAACATCCGCTTCCTGCGCAGCCTGCACGACTGGCTGGCCCGTCACCTGGTGCTGACCGCCGGCCAGCTGGCCGCGGCCGGGATCGAGATGCATCCGCAGGCGTTCACTTCGCCTGGTATCTGGGGGCCGGGGACGGAGCCCGCGCCGGCGCCCGGGTATGCGTCCGGGTCGCTGTTCTAGCAGCGGGTGGCAAGACCTGCGGATTTGGCGTCTAATGCCTGCATCGCATCCGCCGGTCACGCCATGAGCCATTTTTCTCGCAGCTACGCCGAAGCCCGCCAGAAGTTCCTTGACGCCGCGCGCACGGCCGGGGCCGCGCTGGCCCAGTTCCCGCACCCCACCAAGCGCGGCAGTGCCGGCGAGGACCTCGCGATCGACGTGGCGCTGGCCGGCCCGGCCGAGGCCCGCCGCTGCCTGATGGTGACCTCGGGCACGCACGGCGCCGAAGGCTTTGCCGGCTCCGGCGCGCAGGTGACGATGCTGCACGACGCCGCGCTGCTTGCCGATTGCGCCGCCGCCGACACCAGCCTGCTGCTGGTGCATGCGATCAATCCCTACGGTTTTTCCCACCTGCGCCGGGTCAACGAGGACAACGTCGACCTGAACCGCAATTTCATGGACTTCACCCAGCCGCTGCCGTACAACGAGGCCTATGCCGAGATCGCGCCGCTGCTGGTGCCGGCGCAATGGCCGCCGTCCGACACCGACCAGGCGCAACTGATGAAGGCCGTGGCCGAGCGCGGCATGCCGTGGTACCAGGCCGCGGTCAGCCGCGGCCAGTACCAGGACCCGGGCGGCATGTTCTACGGCGGCGACAAGGCTGCCTGGAGCAACTACACGCTGTGCCGCATCCTGGCGCGCTTCGGCGCCGGGCGCGAGGCGCTGCGCTGGATCGACGTCCATACCGGGCTGGGCCCCTGGGGCTATGGCGAGCCCATCCACATGGGCCCGGACACGCCGGAATCGCTCACGCGCACGCGCGCGATCTGGGGCGCGCGCGTGACCTCGATCTACGATGGCTCGTCGACCTCGGCCAACCTCACCGGCCTGGCCTGGCACGCGGTGCTGCAGACCCTGCCCACCATGGACTATGCCGGCATCGCGCTTGAGTTCGGCACGCTGCCGGTGGGCGAGGTGCTGGACGCGCTGCGCGGCGACCACTGGCTGCACCAGCACCCGGAAGCCGACGAAAACCAGCGCGCGCTGGTCCGCCAGGCGATGTGGCGTGCCTTCTATGGCGATACCGACGACTGGCGCGAGGGCGTGGTGGCGCAGGTGACCGACGCAGTGCGGGACACCATTGCCTCGGCCTAGCCGGTTCTGGCCGCAAGCGCCTTCTGGTAATGTCTCGACGTTGGCGGTAGAGTGCTGAGCCAGGCACTGCCGCCATGCCTTGGCCGGCACGAGCAGCAGCCGCGCCGCGGTCAGAAAACTACCAGAAACAAGACGGAAGAGGTCGGGGCAGGCCCGGCGCATGACCCTGCGCGTCGCCGCGGCCTGGCGCACGGCGTCGCTTCCGGCATCAGCTCGGCAGGGAGGCCGGTGCGATGACCCTCTATGAACTGAAGCCCAGGTTCCAGGCCCGGTTGCGCCCCATGGTGCAAGACCTGGCGCAGCGCGGCGTGACTGCCAACCAGGTGACGCTGGCCGCCGCGGCCGGCTCCCTCGCGGTGGGGGTGCTGGCCACGCTGGGCATGCTGGTGGCCGAGACCCCGGCGCTGTTCCTGCTGTTTCCCCTATGGTTGTTCCTGCGCATGGCGCTCAACGCCGTCGACGGCATGCTGGCGCGCGAGCACGGCCAGCAGAGCGTGCTGGGTGCCTACCTGAACGAGCTTGGCGACATTGCCTCGGACCTGGCGCTGATCCTGCCGCTGGCCGCGCTGCCGGGCTTCAGCCTGGGCCAGGTCGGCACCTTCGCGCTACTGGCGGTGATCGTCGAGGCCGCCGGGTTGATCGGCCCGCTGGCCGGGGCCAGCCGGCGCTACGACGGCCCGCTGGGCAAGAGCGACCGCGCCTTCGCGGTCGGCGCGATCGCGCTGTGGGCCGGTGTTGGCCTGGGCTTTGGCGCGGCCGCCAGCTGGCTGTGGCTGGTGCTGTCGCTGCTGTCGCTGTTCACGATTGCCAACCGGGTGCGCCGCGGTGTCGCCGAGGCCCAGTCCCGCACAGCGGAGTAGCGAGATGGACCGACCGTCGACGCGCCAGCCGCAAGAGCGGCAATTCGAGACCCACGACCGCCAGACGCTGTTCTATCGGCACTGGCCGGCGGTGGAGGGCCCGGCGCGCGGCGCCGTGGTGCTGTTCCATCGCGGCCATGAGCATTCCGGCCGGGTCGCCCACCTGGCCGACGAACTGAACCTGCCCGGCTACGAGATCTTTGCCTGGGATGCGCGCGGCCACGGCCGTTCGCCCGGCGAGCGCGGCTACAGCCCCAGCCTGGCGGACTCGGTGCGCGATATCCAGACCTTCACCACCCATATCGCCGAGGTCCACGGCATCCCGCTGGAACGCACCGCGGTGATCGCGCAGAGCGTGGGCGCGGTGCTGGCCGCCACCTGGGTGCACGACTACGCGCCGCCGATCCGCGCGCTGGTGCTGGCCTCGCCCGCGTTCAAGGTCAAGCTCTACGTGCCCTTTGCGCGGCCGGGGCTGAAGCTGATGCAGCGCCTGCGCGGCAAGTTCTTCGTCAACAGCTACGTCAAGGCCAAGTTCCTCACGCACGATCCCGAGCGCATCGCCAGCTACGACAGCGATCCGCTGATCACGCGCCCGATCGCGGTCAATATCCTGCTGGACCTGTACGACACGGCGGAGCGCATCGTCGCCGATGCCGCGGCGATCACGGTGCCGACGCAGCTGCTGATCTCCGGCGCCGACTGGGTCGTGCATCGCGGGCCGCAGGACCGCTTCTATGAGCGCCTGGGTTCGCGCACCAAGGAGCGCATCGTGCTGGACGGCTTCTATCACGACACGCTCGGTGAGCGCGACCGCAAGCTGGCGGTCGATGCCGCGCGCCGCTTTATCCTGCGCGAGTTCGACACGCCGTCGGCGCCGCGCTCGCTGCTCGATGCCGACCAGATCGGCCCGTTCCGCGAGGAATCCGACCGCCTGGCGTCGGCGCCTGTCGGGCTGGCCGCCTGGTACTGGCGCGCGGCGCGGGCCAACCTGAAGCTGGGCGGAATACTGTCGGACGGGGTGCGGCTGGGCCATGAGACCGGCTTCGACTCGGGCTCGACGCTCGACTATGTTTACCGCAACGCCCCCTCGGGCCGCGGCAAGCTGGGCCGGCTGGCCGATCAGCAGTACCTGGACGCGATCGGCTGGCGCGGCATCCGCCAGCGCAAGGTCCACGCCGAGGCCCTGATCGCCGAGGCCGTGCGGCGGCTGCGCGCGGCCGGCATGCCGGTGCGGATCGTCGACATCGCCGCCGGGCACGGGCGCTATGTGCTTGAGGCGCTGGGCGCGCTGGATGGCGGCGCCGCGGCGGTCGAGTCGATCCTGTTGCGCGACTACAGCCCGCTGAACGTCGAGCAGGGCCGCGCCCTGATCGCCGCCAAGGATCTCGCGGACGTGGCCCGCTTCGAGCAGGGCGATGCCTTCGACGGCGACAGCCTGGCGGCGCTGGCACCGGCGCCGACACTGGCGGTGGTTTCCGGCCTGTACGAACTGTTCCCCGACAACGCAATGGTGCGGCGCTCGCTCGAGGGCCTGGCGCGCGCGGTGCCGCCCGGCGGCTACCTGGTCTACACCGGCCAGCCCTGGCATTCGCAGCTGGAATTCATCGCGCGCGCGCTCACCAGCCACCGCGCCGGCGCCGCCTGGGTGATGCGCCGCCGCTCGCAGGCCGAGATGGACGAACTGGTGCGGGCCGCTGGCTTTGACAAGGTGACCCAGCGCATCGACCCGTGGGGCATCTTCACCGTCAGCCTGGCGCGCAGGCACGGCGCATGAGCACGGTGCCGACGGAGGTTGACGCCGGGGCGCATTCGCAGCTGCCTGCAGGCAACCGGCCCTGGGGGCTGGCCTGCCTGCTGCTGGCGCTGGCCGGCGCGTTCTTTTTCTCCAGCTACGGCTTTGCCAACTGGCTGGCGAGCCAGCGCGCCAACGTGCCGGCGATCTATTTCGAATGGGAGCAGGGGATCCCGTTCCTGCCGTGGACCATCGTGCCGTACTGGTCGATCGACCTGCTGTACGGCATCTCCTTCTTCCTGTGGCGCACGCGCGCGGCGCTGCTCACGCACGTCAGGCGGTTGGTGCTGGCGCAGCTGGTGTCGGTGGCGTGCTTTATCGCCTTCCCGCTGCGCTTCAGCTTTGCCCGGCCCGAAGCCGACGGCCTGCCGGGCCAGCTGTTCACGCTGCTGGGCGGTTTCGACCTGCCGTTCAACCAGGCGCCGTCGCTGCATATCAGCCTGCTGGTGATCCTGTGGGTCGCCTTTGCGGCGCACCTGCGCGGCGGCTGGCGCTGGCTGCTGCACGGCTGGTTTGCGCTGATCGGGGTCTCGGTGCTGACCACCTGGCAGCACCACCTGATCGATGTGCCCACCGGCGCGCTGGTGGGCTGGCTGTGCGTTTACCTGTTCCCGATGCAACGGCCCGCTGCCGGTGCGCCGGACGCGCGCACGCGCCAGCTGTCGCGCCGCTACACCGTGGGCGCGCTGGTGGGGTTGCTGTGCGCGGTGCTGGCGGTGGGTGCGTCGGTGACGCTGGCGTTGCTGCTGCTGTGGGCCGCGCTGGCGCTGGCCTGCGTCGCCCGGATCTACGCGCTGGCCGCGCCGGCGTGGTTCCAGAAGGGCGGCGACGGGTCGATGGCGCCGGCCGCGCGCTGGGTGCTGGCGCCTTACCTGCTGGGCGCCTTCCTCAATTCGCGCTGGTGGACGCTGCGCGCGCCGCAGCCCAGTGCCATCGCGGACGGCATCTGGGTTGGCCGCTTCCCGACCCGCGCCGGACTGCGCGCGATCGGGGCGGACGCAGTCCTCGACCTGACCGCCGAACTGACGCGCGCAGCCACCGACCCGGCGCTTGCGTATCGTTGCGTGCCGGTGCTGGACCTGACCGTGCCGACGCCGGAACAGTTGGACCAGGCCGTGGCTCAACTCGACGCCTGGCAGCGGCAGGGCCGCCGCGTGCTGGTCAGCTGCGCGCTCGGCTATTCGCGCAGCACGCTGGTTGCCGCCGCATGGCTGGCGCGCCGGCAGGGACTGCGCGACGCCGGCGCTGCGCTGGCGTTGCTGCGCGAGCATCGCCCGGCGGTGGTGCTCGGGCGCGAACATGCGCAGGCGCTGCAACGCTGGCTGGACCGTCCCGCCATGCCGGAGCCCGATGATGGACGCTGAGTTCACGCAAGGCACTGATGCCTGGATCGCACACGCCGTCACCGGCGCGCTGTCGGGCGCCGTGTGGATCGGCGCGGCCGGGCTGGCTTTCGGCGTGGCCACGGCATGGCTGGGGGTGGCCACGCCGGTCCCGCGCGTGCTGGCGGCCGCTTCGCTGCTGCTGGCGCTGCCCCAGCTCTGGCTGCTGCTGCGCGTTGCCATCGACCGCCGCTTGTTCGATGCGCTCGCGGCCGGGCGGCAGGACCAGCCCGACCTGGCCGGATTGGACGCCGCGCTGCTCGAACTGGGCTGGATGCCGGCGCAACGCGCCGGCCGTCCGCTGCCGGACCGCGCCCGCGGCGCGCTGCGGCTGGTGCGCGCCAGCGCCGCGCTGACTGTGTGCCAGCTGGCGCTGGCCTTGCTGACCGTGATCCTGAGGTAACCAACCATGTGGCTTGCCCGCGCGACCGCGCGCGCCATCATCGTCTTCGCCCGGCTGCTGACCGGCATGCGCGCCAACTGGCAGGGCTGCATCCCCGCCGCGGTGCAGCGCGTCTACTTTGCCAACCACAGCAGCCACGGCGATTTCGTGCTGATCTGGGGCTGCCTGCCGCCCGACCTGCGCACCGTCACGCGCCCGGTGGCCGGTGCCGACTACTGGGAGCGCTCGCCGCTGCGGCGCTTTATCGGCCGCGACGTATTCCACGCGCTGCTGATCGACCGCACCCGCAGCGAACCGGGCAGCGACCCGGTGGCGCTGATGCACGGCGCGCTGGCATCCGGCGACTCGCTGATCCTGTTTCCCGAAGGCACGCGCAATACCACCGACGCGCGCCTGCTGCCGTTCAAGAGCGGCATCTACCACCTGGCGCGGGCCTGCCCCGGGGTGGAGTTCGTGCCGGTGTGGATCGACAACCTCAACCGCGTGATGCCCAAGGGCGAAGTCGTGCCGGTGCCGCTGCTGTGCACCGTCACCTTTGGCCAGCCGGTGCTGCTGGCCGCCGAGGACAGCAAGGAAGCCTTCCTTGCGCGCTGCCGCGACGGCCTGCTCGCGCTTGCCCCGGAGCTGGAATGACCGCCATGCCCACTTTGCACTGGAGCCCCGAGACCTGGCTGCTGTTCGGTGGCCTGTTCGGCGTGCTGCTGCTGGCCTCCACCGTGACCGCGCTGCTGCGCTGGCGGGTGGCGGGCGGCGGCCAGCACGCGGTGATCGACAACCTGGCGCAGCGTGTCTGGGCCTGGTGGTGGATGATCGGCATCATGGGCGTGGCCTTTGCACTGGGCCGCACCGCGGTGATCGTGCTGTTCTACCTGCTCTCGTTCTTCGCGCTGCGCGAGTTCGTCACCATCATCACCACGCGGCGCGGTGACCATCACGCCATCGTCGCCGCCTTTTTCGTGTTCCTGCCGCTGCAGTACGTGCTGGTCTATATCGGCTGGTACGGCATGTTCTCGATCCTGATCCCGGTCTATGCCTTCCTGATCCTGCCGATCTTGGCGGCGCTGTCGTCCGAGACCACGCGCTTCCTGGAGCGCTGCGCCGGAGTGCAGTGGGCGGTGATGGTGTGCGTGTTCTGCATCTCGCACGTGCCGGCGCTGCTGACGCTGCCGATCCCGGGCTTCGAAGGCCGCAACCTGCTGCTGATCGCCTTCCTGGTGATCGTGGTGCAGGGCAGCGACGTGCTGCAGTATGTGTGGGGCAAGCTGTGCGGCAAGCGCAAGATCGCGCCGCTGCTGTCGCCGTCCAAGACCGTCGAGGGCTTTGTCGGCGGCGTGGCCAGTGCCACCGCGCTGGGCGCGGCGCTGTGGTGGATCACGCCGTTCTCGCCGTGGCAGGCCGGCGCGATTGCGCTGGTGATTGCGCTGATGGGCTTCCTGGGCGGGCTGGTGATGTCGGCGATCAAGCGCGACCGCGGCATCAAGGACTGGGGCCATATGATCCAGGGCCACGGCGGCATGCTGGACCGGCTGGACTCAGTGGTGTTCGCCGCGCCGGTGTTCTTCCATATCACCCGCTACTGGTGGGTGCCCTGAGCACCCCGGCCCTCACAGCTCCATCTCTTCGCACCACGCCACCACCGCATCGCGGAAGTCCTGGCAGATCGGCGACAGGTAGCCATCGGCGCGCCACAGCACGGCCAGCTCATGCTGCCACGACATGCCCGGCGCCTCGATCGCGGCCAGCCCCTGGCCCTCGGCCTGGTGCAGCATGCGCGGCGGCATGATGCCGAGCAGGTCCGAGTGCCGCAGCAGCTCGCCGAAGGCCACCGGCGACGCCGTGCTTTCCACCGCCACGCGCGGCGGCGGCAGCCCGACCGAGGTAAACCGTTCCTCCAGCCACTGGCGCAGGTAGAGCGAACTGGCCGGCACTACCCAGCGCTCGCCGCTCAGGTCGGCCAGCGTGCGGAAGCCCTCGCGGCGCGGATGGCCGGTGCGGGACACGATCTGCATGGTCAGCGGACCGAGCGGCAGCCAGGCAATGTCCGGCGGCAGGCTGGTCGGGCGCGCGCCCAGGATCAGGTCGGCCTCGCCATTCTGCAGCATCGCCATCAGGCGCGCGCTCAGGTGGGTCTCGATCGAGAACGTGGCCAGCGGCCGGCTCAGGAAGAAGCGGGCCAGCAGCGGCGACAGCAGCGACGGCAGCAGGTAGGGGATGGCGCCCAGGCGCACCGTGCCCGCGCGCGCCGCGCGCTGCTCGGTCAGTTCGTTGCGCATGTCGCCCGCGGCCAGCGCGATCCTGCGCGCATGGGCGGCCAGGGTGCGGCCCACGCTGGTCGGCACCAGCCCGCGCGGGGTGCGCTCGAACAAGGGCATGCCGGCTTCGCCCTCCAGCCGCGCCAGCGTCTTGGACAGGCCGGACTGGGTCATGCCGAGGGTGTCGGCGGCGCGGTGCAGGTTGCCTTGCTCGATGACAACCAGGAAGGCTTCAAGATCCTCGAATCGCATGGGGCGTGATGGCGCTGGGGTCGGTGCGGGCCATTGTAGCGCCGCACCTCCCCCGCGCCGGTCACGCAGGGCTTACTGCGGCTCAGGCCATTGCCGCTGGGGTTCCGAGGCGCGCTCGAACCAGTGCGCCAGCTGCAGCACGCCCAGGTCGTCAAAGCGCCGGCCGGAGATCTGCAGCCCGATGGGCAGGCCGTCGCGCGACATGCCGCAGGGGACCGATGCCGCGGGCTGTTCGGAGTGGTTGAACACCGCTGTGAAGTGAGAGTCCTTGAGCGGCAAGTCGCCGCCGCTGTTGATGGCATCGGCGGCGAAGGGCAGCACCGGTGACACCGGCGAGATCACGAAGTCATAGGGCTGGGTCGCGGCCACGGTGGCCTCGCGCAGTTGCTGCATGCGCGTGAAGGCCTGGAAGGTCTGCTCCGGCGTGAGCGTGCCGGCAAACTCGGCGGCCTTGCGGATGTAGCCTGCCGCCAGGCTGGCGCGCTCCGGCGGCATCCCGGCCAGGTCGACCCGGCAGCGCATGGTGAAGAAGTGCGTCATGCCGATGCGCATGTCCATGGTGGTCCAGTCGCGCACGGGTTCGACCACGGCACCGCCTTGCTCGAACAGGCGCGCAGCCGCCAGCACCGCCGCGCGGACTTCGGCATCGACCTGCCAGTCGCCGGTCGGGTCCAGCCACAGGCCGATGCGCAGCCCGCGGATATCGCGCTCAAGCTGCTGCCAGGCGATGTCCTGCGGCGGCAGGCTCATGTAGTCGCGGGCATCGGGGCGCGAGATGGCCTGCATCGCCAGCGCGGCGTCGGCCACGGTGCGCGTCAGCGGGCCGACCACGCGCGCGGCGGCTGGCGGGTGTACCGGCACGCGGCCATGGCTGGGCTTCAGGCCGAATACGCCGCAGAAGCTGGCGGGAATACGCACCGAGCCGCCGATATCCGTGCCCAGGTGGATCGGGCCGTAGCCCGCCGCGGCCGCGGCGCCGGCGCCGGAACTGGAGCCGCCGGTGTTGCGGTCGAGCTTCCACGGGTTGCGCGTGAGCGGATGGAAGCTGGACGGCGCCGCGCCCAGGAAGCCGAAATCCGGCATGGTGGTCTTGCCGACCACGATCGCGCCGGCCTCGAGCAGGCGCGCCGCGGCCGGCGCATCGGCCGGCGCCGGCGCCAGCACGGTGGCGGCGCTACCGAGCGGCACCGGCGTGCCGCGCGTGGCGATGTTCTCCTTCAGCGTCACCGGCACGCCGTCGAGCGGGCCGTTCGGGGTGCCTGCCAGCCAGCGCGCCTCGGCGCTGCGCGCGGCGGCCAGCGCTTGCTCGGCATGCACCACGTACATCGCACGGATGCCGGGCTCCCAGTGTTCGATGCGGTCCAGCACCGACTGCATGACTTCGACCGGGGAGAGTTCGCGCTGGCGGTAGTTGCTGAGCAGGTCGGCGGCGCTGAGTGCGTAGAGCGGAGTTTTCATGGTTTTGTCCAAGAGGGTTGGCTGGCGCTTGGGAATCTGCATGGCCGGCGTTACTGCACACCGAACGGGTAATGGCGTCCCGGCGCGGCGGCCAGTAGCGCGCGGGTGTAGTCCTGGCGCGGTGACAGCACGACGTCGCGCGTGGCGCCTTGCTCGACCACGCGGCCCTTGTGCATGACGATCAGGCGGTCGCACACCTGGCTGGCCACGCGCAGGTCGTGGGTGATGAAGAGGATGCCGATGGCAAGCCGCTGCTGGATATCGGCCAGCAGCTTCAGGATCTGCGCCTGCACCGAGACGTCCAGTGCCGACACCGCTTCATCGGCGATCAGCACGCGCGGCTCGCACGCCAGCGCGCGGGCGATGCAGATGCGCTGGCGCTGGCCGCCGGAGAACTCGCTGGGGTAGCGGTGCAGCGCGTCGGGCCGCAGCCGCACCAGTTCCATCAGCGACTCGGCGCGTTGCCACGCCTGCGCAGGCGTCGCGCCGAAATTGACCGCGCCTTCGACGATGGACTGGCCCACCGTGCGGCGCGGATTGAGCGAGCGGTTGGGGTCCTGGAACACCACCTGCACCATGCGCCGGAACGCGGACAGCTGCGCGCGGCGCGGCAGTTGCTGCGCCGCTTCGGGCAGCACCTGGATATTGCCCGCGGACGGTTCGATCAGCCGCGCGATGCAGCGCGCCACCGTGGACTTGCCCGAGCCGGACTCGCCCACGATGCCGACGGTCTCGCCCGCCCGTACCTGCAATGACACATCGGTGGCCGCCTCGACCACGCGGCGCCGGCCCGGCCAGGCTCCTGAGACATAGGTCTTGCCGATGCCGCTGGCGTCGAGCAGCAACGGCCGCCGCGCCACCGACGGACGCTGCGCGGGCTCCAGTCCCGGCACGGCATTGAGCAGCATGCGGGTGTAGTCCGCATCGGGCTGGCGCAAGACCCGGTCTTTCGGCCCGCTTTCCACCTGGCGGCCAAGCTCCAGCACCACCACCCGGTCGGCAATGTCGGCGACCACGCCGAAGTCGTGCGTGATGAACAGCACCGCGGTCTGGTTCTCGTGCTGCAGTTCGCGCACCAGTGCCAGGATCTCGGCCTGCGTGGTCACGTCCAGCGCGGTGGTGGGCTCATCGCACACCAGCAGGGCCGGGCGCAGGATCAGCGCCATGGCGATGACGATGCGCTGGCGCTGCCCGCCGGACAGCTGGTGCGGATAGGCGTCGTAGATCCGCTCGGGATCCGGCAGCCGCACGCGCGCAAAGATCGACAGCACGCGCTCGCGCCGCTGCGCGGCGCCCAGGCTGGTGTGCTGCGCCAGCATTTCCTCGACCTGCCGGCCGCAGCGCATGACCGGGTTCAGCGCGGTCATGGGTTCCTGGAACACCATGGCCACGCCGGTGCCGCGCAGTTCGCGCCGGCGTGCTGGGGAGGCTGCCAGCAGGTCTTCGCCGGACAGGGCGATGCCGCCACCCGAGACCTTCAGGCCTTCGGGCAGCAAGCCCATCACCGCGCGCGCGACCACGGACTTGCCTGAGCCCGATTCGCCCAACAGGCAGACCACTTCGCCGGGCATGACGTCGAAGGACACCCCCTGGACCGCATGCGGCCGGTCGGCGCCGGGCGGCAGGTCGATGCGCAGGTCGCGCACGCGCAGGCAGGGCGTGGCCGAGTCCGCGGCCGCGGTCGTGTTCATTGGCATCATCAGGCGCTCCGCTTGCTGAACCTGGGGTCGAGAGTGTCGCGCAGGCCGTCGCCGAGCATGTTGACGGCCAGCACCGTTACCGCCAGGAAGGCGCCGGGCAGCAGTACGCTGTGCGGATGCGAGGTGAAGTGGGCGCGCCCCTCGGCCATGATGTTTCCCCAGGTGGGGATGTCGGTGGGCAGGCCGATGCCGAGGAAGGACATCACCGCTTCCACCAGCATTGCGCCGGCGCAGATGAAGGTGCCCTGCACCAGCAGCGGCGCGATGGTGTTCGGCAGGATGTGGCGCAGCATCAGTTTCCAGGTCGGCGTATCGAGCGCAATGGCGGCCTCGACATAAGGCTCTTCACGCACCGACAGCACCACCGACCTGACCAGGCGCGCCACGCGCGGCGTGTCGGGCACGGTCATGGCCACGATCACCGTCAGCAGGCTGGGCCGCCAGGCGGCCACCAGCACGATGGCGAAGAGAATGCCGGGAATGGCCATCATGCCGTCCATCACGCGCATGATGAAGCCGTCCAGCCAGCGCACATAGCCCGATACCAGCCCGACCACCAGCCCCAGCAGCACCGAGGCCAGCGCCACCGACACCCCGACCGCCAGCGAGACCCGCGCGCCGTACAGCGTGCGGCTCCAGATGTCGCGGCCCAGGCTGTCGGTGCCCAGCGGGAACAGGCGTTCGAAGGCATCGCCGGCCAGGGTTACGATCTCGGCGCGCGTGAAGGGGGGCAACTGGCCGCTGGCGGGGTCCATGGTGTTGGGATCGATGGTGTAGAGCCAGGGCGCGGCCACGGCAAGGAACAGCATCAGGCCGAGGATGGCGCCGCCGGCGCGCACGGCACCGTTGGCCAGCACCGGGCGCAGCCGAGAGGGACGGGCGCCGGTGCCGGGCGGGGCGGATTCGATGGCAGTGGTGAGTGAGGTCATGGGGCTCTCAGTAGCGAATGCGGGGATCGAGCAGCAGATAGCTCGCGTCCACCAGCAGGTTGATGACCACGTACGAGACCGAGAAGAACAGCGTGATGCCCTGGATCAGCGGGTAGTCGCGCGAGAGCACGGCATCCACCGTGAGCTGGCCGACACCGGGAATGGCGTAGATGCTCTCGGTCACGACCACGCCGCCGATCAGGCCGGCCAGGCTCAGCCCGATCACGGTGGCGATCGGCACCGCGGCATTGGCCAGCGCATGGCGCGTCAGCATGCGCCACTCTGGAATGCCCTTGGCGCGCGCGGTCTGCACGAAGTCCTCGGTCAGCGCTTCGGACACGGCGGCGCGGGTGGTGCGCGCCACCAGCGCGCACGACATCACCGACAGCGTGACGCAGGGCAGGGCCAGGTTGCGCAGCCATGGCCAGATGCCGTCGGCCAGGCGGCTGTAGCCCTGCGACGGCAGCCAGCCCAGGTGCAGCGAGAACACCCAGATCATCAGGTAGCCGGCCACGAAGATCGGCACCGAGAAGCCCAGCACGGAGCCGCCCATCACCAGGCGGTCGAGCCAGCGGCCGCGCCGGTAGGCCGCCAGCGTGCCCAGCGGCACCGCCGTCAGCACGGTCAGCACGATGGTCAGCGCCGCCACCGAGAGCGTGGGCTCCAGCCGCTGCGCGATCAGCGTGGTCACGGGCATCTTGTAGAAGAAGGAGTAGCCCAGGTCGCCGCCCAGCACGTGGCCGAGCCAGCCGATGAACTGGCGCGGCAGCGCTTGATCCAGCCCGAGCTGGGTGCGGATGCGGGCGATGTCTTCCACGCTGGCAGCGTCGCCGGCAATGGCCGCGGCCGGGTCGCCGGGCGTGAGCCGCAGCAGCGTGAAGACGATGACAGCCACCACCGCCAGCACTGGCACGGTGGCCAGGCTGCGGCGGAGCAGGAAATTCATCATGGCACTACCTCGTTGGGGGAAAGGGAGGTCAGCAGGCTGGCGGCACGGCAGCCGGGACCGCGGGTGGCGATCCCGCGCGAGGGCGGGACCGCGGGCGCCGTAGCGGGCTATTGCTTGCGCACGTTCCAGTACAGCACCGCCGGTGCCGGCAGCAGGCCGCTGATCGCGCCGCTGCGCACCACGGTGGGCGCCTTGCCTTCGCCGACGGGCGCCAGGATGCCGTTTTCGATGGCGCGCAGCTGGATCCTGGTGGCGATGTCCTTGCGCTGCGCGGCGTCCGCGGTTTCGATGAAGCGGGTCTTGAGGGTTTCCAGCTCGGCGTCTTCCGGCCAGCCGAAGTAGCCGCGGTCGCCGTTGCCGGTCAGCGGGCTGTAGGTGATGGGGCTGCTGGCGTCGACGCCGCCCCAGAAGGTGATATAGGCATTCCAGCCGCCTTTCTCGGGCGGTTCCTTCCTGGTGCGGCGCGTGATCAGGGTGCTCCAGTCGGTAGCCTGCACGTCGACATTGAAGCCCACCTGCTTGAGCAGCTGGCCGTAGACCACCGGCAGGCGGCTCAGCGCGGGGGCATCGCCCGGCAGCATGATTACCACTGGCTTGCCGTCATAGCCGGACTCCTTGAGCAGCTTGCGCGCCTGTTCGAACTGCGGCTTGCCGGTGAAGAAGCCGGTCTGGTCGCTGGCATAGGGCGAGCCGCACAGGTAGATCGAGGCGCACGGCTTGTAGAAGTCGCGGTAGGTGGCCTGCGCGCGCAGCATCGCTTCCTGGTTGATCGCCAGCATCGCCGCCTTGCGCACCCTGGCGTCATTGAACGGCGGCACCTTGTGGTTGTAGATCACGGTGAAGGGGCCGGCGGGCATGATGTCGAACATCTGCACCCGCTTGTCGGTGCGCAGTTGCGGATAGTGCGATGCCGGCACGACCTCGAGGATATCCACCTCGCCGTTGAGCAGCGCGTTCACCTGGGTCTGGGTATCGCGCAGGAACACCCATTCGACGCGGTCGACGTGCACGGCCTTGCCGCCGGCCAGGCCGGACGGCGCATCCTTGCGCGGCACATAGTCGGGATTGCGGCGGTAGACCACGCGGTCGCCGGGCCGGAAGTCCTCCTTCTTCAGTGTGAAGGGGCCGGAGCCGGTCAGGTCGTCGATCTGCTTGTCGGCAGGCGTTTCAGCAACGCGCCTGGGCATGATGAACGGCACCAGCGGGCTGGGCTTGCCCAGCGCATCCAGCACTGCGCCGAAGGGCTGGCGGAAGGTCATGCGCACCGTGGCCGGGCCTTCGGCGGTGATGCCGGCCATGGCTTCATACATGCGCTGGCCCAGCACGTCACGCTTGCCCCAGCGCGCCAGCGAGGCGATTACGTCCTGCGCGGTGACCGGGGTGCCGTCATGGAACTTGAGCCCTGGCCGCAGCGTGAAGGTCCAGGTCTTGTTGTCGGCGCTGGTGGTGGTCTTGTCCACCATCTGCGGCCGGATCACGCCCTTCTCGTCCATGCCGAACAGGGTGTCGTAGATCATGAGGCCATGGTTGCGCGTGATGTTCGCGGTGGTCCAGACCGGGTCCAGGATCTTCAGGTCGGACGACGGCACGGTGCGCAGCACGGTCTCGGCGATTGCACTGCCGGCGGACATGCATGCCAGGGCGCACAACGCGACGGCACCGGCACGGCGAAGCGGGATTGCAGACGTCATGGTCATCATCTCTCGGGCAGGGTGGGTGGCAAAGGTGCCGGTCAGGGCGTGGTGGTGCCGCGCTCGCGCAGCTTCTGGAGATACCGCTCGAAGGACTCGCGCGAGGCCGCCTCGGCTTCGATCAGCTTGACCAGCGTGGCGCGCAGCGCGTCGATCTCGGCCGGCGTCAGGCAGTGCAGGAAGCCCGCTTCCAGCTCGATGCCGAGCGGCTCGGCGCGCCGCACCAGGTCGACGCCGGCCTCGCTCAGGAACAGGCACACCTGGCGCGCGTCTTCCGTGCTGATCTCGCGCTGCACCAGGTCGCGCTTGACCAGCGCCCCAACCAGCTTGGACGCCAGCGTCTTCTCGATCGCCGACTGCTGCACCAGCTGGCCCATGGTGATGCCAGGCGCCGATCCGATCATCCGCAGCAGGCGGATGTCCCGCAGCGAGACCCCGAACTTCTCTTCGTACACGCGCGAGCCGCGTTCGCGCGTGCGCTCGGCGGCCATGTCGAGCAGGATGTTGATGTAGTCGGACTTGAGCCGGAGGGCGCGTGGCATGGATAGATGAAAAATTCGATAGTTGAAAATTTCAACAAATAATAGTGACCGGGGCGGGGGCTGGGCCATGAGGGATTTCCCGGGGTAGGGCAATGCGGCGCTGCGCCATGCCTGGCAGGACTTGACCCGCGCCGCGCGGGAATCACGCCGGGCGGGGTGCTGGCCTAGACTGCGTTGGCATCCCTCGCGCGCCGCACTCCCGCGGGCACCACAGAAGGGAGCCAGGACAGGAGACACACCGATGCAACACCGTTCCGCACGGCTGCGCGCAGCCGTGGCAGCCATGCTGCTGGCGGCCATCCCGGCGGCAGTCTGCGCCGCCGATCCCGCCTCTGCCGAACCCTACCCGTCGCGCCCGCTGACCATCGTGGTGCCGTCCGTGGCGGGCAATGTGAACGATGCCGTGGCGCGGCTGATCGGGCAGGAGCTGACCAGGAGCTGGGGCCAGCCAGTCATCGTCGACAACAAGCCGGGCGCCGGCACTACTACGGGCACCAAGTACGTCGCCCGCGCGGCAAAGGACGGTTACACCGCACTGCTCACCTTCACCGCGCACGTGCAGAATCCGTCGTTGTATCGGGGTATCGGCTATGACCCGATCGCGGACTTCACGCCGGTCAGCGAGGTGGCGATCTCGTCCACCATCCTGGCGGTGTCGCCGGACTTCCCGGCGCGCACGCTGCCGGAGGTGGTGGCGCTGCTCAAGGCCAATCCCGGCAAGTATCCATACGGATCGTATGGCGCGGGAACGACCGGCCATATCCTGGGTGAGTTGCTCAAGCGCGAGGCCGGGCTGCAGATGGAGCACGTCGCCTACAAGGGCGGCGCGCCGCTGGCCACCGACCTGGCGGCCGGCCATGTGAAGCTGGGCTTTATTGCCGTGGGCACGGCCATGCCGCTGCTGCAGGGCGGCAAGCTGGTGCCGGTGGCGATCGCCGGCGCGGAGCGTTCGGCGCTGCTGCCCAAGGTGCCGACCTTCCGGGAGACCGGCTACAAGGGCTTCGAGCCCGATGCGTGGATGGGCCTGCTGTTCCCCGCCGGCGTGCCCAAGGCACGGGTCGATGCCTTGTCGCGCGAGGTCGCGCGCATCGTGCGCCTGCCGGAGATCGCGAAGAAGATGCAGGACCTGAACCTGGTGCCGGTCGGCAGCACGCCGGAAGCCTTCGCCACGGTGATGAAGAACGACCGCGACAAATGGAGCCGGATCATCAGCGATGTCGGCATCACGCTCGAATGACAGGAGTCCCGATGCAAGAGACCGATTACCTTGGGCTGGTCTGCTCCCGCTGGTGCCACTGGAGCGAGCTGGAACTGCAACGCCTCCCGCGCCAGCCGCTGGCGCCGGGCCAGGTGCGCATCCGCGTGCGCCATGCCGGGGTGGGCTTTGCGCTGAGCCTGTTTGTGTCCGGCAAGTACCAGCGCAAGCCGCCGCTGCCGTTCACGCCCGGCACCGAGGCCGCGGGCGAGATCATCGAGGTGGCGCCTGATGTCACCCGCCTGCACCCGGGCCAGCGCGTGGCCGCGGCGCTGGACTGGGGCGGCTTCGCCGAGGAGGCGGTGGCCACTGCGGACACGGTCTATCCGGTGCCTGACGGGCTGGAACTGGCCCAGGCGGCGGCGCTGCCCGTCACCTTTGGCACGGTCTGGGCGGCGCTGGCGTGGCGCGCCGCGCTGCAGCCGGGCGAGACCATGCTGGTCCATGGCGCCAGCGGCGCGCTGGGCACGGCCGCGGTGCAGGTGGGCCGGCTGATGGGCGCGCGCGTGATCGCCACTGCCAGCACCGAGGCCAAGCGCGAGGCGGCGCTGCGCAACGGCGCCGCGCATGCGCTGCCGTCCGACGCGGCCACGCTGGCGGCAGCGGTCAAGGCGTTGTGCCCCGCGGGCGGGGCCGACGTGGTGTTCGATCCGGTCGGCGGCGATCTCTTCGACGCCTCGCTGCGCTGCGCGGCGCCGGGCGCGCGGCTGCTGTCGATCGGCTATGCCAGCGGGCGCATCCCGGAGGTGCCGGCCAACCTGCTGCTGGTGAAGAACCTGACCCTGATCGGCTTCAACTACGGCTACTACATCGGCTGGGGCCTGACCGACGAGCGCCGGCGCTTTGCGCAGCCGGTGCAGGCGATGGTGGCCGAGATCATGCAGGCGGCAGCCAGCGGCAAGCTGGCGCCGCCCGTGCTGCAGCACTTCCCGCTGGGCGACTGGCTCAACGCCGTCGACACCACGATGTCGCGTCGCGCCATCGGCAAGGTCATGCTGGATATCTGAACGGAGAGCACGACATGCACCATGCACAAGCGGCAACGGAGGATGCCATGTTCGAGGGCCTGACCGTGCTCGACCTGAGCCAGGGCATCGCCGGCCCGTATTGCGGCCTGATCCTGCGCCAGCAGGGCGCGCGCGTGATCAAGGTGGAGCCGCCGGGCGGCGACTGGTCGCGGCAGATGGGGCGCATCCGCGCCGGCCAGACCGCGATCGCGGTCGCCTGCAACGCGGGCAAGGAGAGCGTGCTGCTGGACGCGCGCAGCGACAGCGGCCGGGCCGCCATCGCCAGGCTGGCGCAGCAGGCCGACGTGGTGATCCAGAACTTCCGCCCCGGCGTGGCCGAGCGCATGGGCGTTGGCTACGAGGCGCTGGCCGCGCGCAACCCGGCGCTGGTCTATGTCTCGATCTCGGGCTACGGCCATGCCGGCCCGATGGCGAACATGCCGGCGGTGGACACCACCATGCAGGCCTTCAGCGGCCTGATGCACCTGAACCGCGACAGCGCCGGCCAGCCGCGCCGCATCGCCTTTTACATGGTCGACCTGAGCACCGGGCTCTATGCGGCCCAGCATGCGTCGGCAGCGCTGTACAAGGCCGCGCGCAACGGCCGCGGCCGGCACGTGCGGCTGTCGCTGCTGGAGACCAGTGCCGCGCTGCAGTCCTACCTGATGGTGGATGACGCGATGTTCCCCGATGCGGAGCTGGCCGTGGCCAATGCGCCCACCGGGCTGTTCGATGCGGCCGATGGCCGGCTGTACCTGAGCATGCTCAACGACGCCATGTTCGTGCGGCTGGCAACGCTGCTGGGTTTCGACGACTGGCTGGCCGATATCACGCTGCACACCAGCGCCGGCCGTCTGCCGCGCGCGGCGGAGCTGGGGCGGCGCGTGGCGCAGGCCATTGCCGCACAGCCGCTGGCGCACTGGGAGGCGCTGCTGACCGAGCACGATGTGCTGTTCGCGCGCGTGGGCCATGCACGGGACCTGCTGCAGAGCGCGCAATGCGCGCAGGCAGGCGTGTTCGGCCGGCTGCGGCTGGCAGGGATCGGCGAAGTGCCGTGGGCCAACCTGCCAGGCATGGCAGGATCGGAACGGCCGGCAGGGAATGCGCCGGCGCTGGGTCAGCATACCGAAGCGGTGCTGGCGGAGTTCGGCATCGGCACCTGAAAGCGGCGCCGGAAAAGAAAAACGGACGGTGCGCAATGCGTACCGTCCGTGTTCCGTTGTGCGTTGGTAGGCTCGATTGGACTCGAACCAACGACCCCCACCATGTCAAGGTGGTGCTCTAACCAGCTGAGCTACGAGCCTAGCGAAGGCGCGAATTATAGAGACGCCTTTTCGATTGCGCAAGCACCCCCGCGAACTTTTTGCGTGGATGCCTGCGCTTGTGCCGTGCGCGGCGCGTCAGGCGCCGGTGATGCGGTCGCGCAGTTCGCGCTTGAGCACCTTGCCGATGGCGCTGCGCGGCAGGCTCTCCACCTCATGGATCGCGGCCAGCCGCTGGGTCTTGCCCAGGTGCTGGTTGGCCCAGGCCAGCACGTCCTGTGCCGTGGCGCCGCTGCCGGCGCGCAGCACGACGAAGGCCACCGGGGTCTCGCCCCAGCGCTCCGACGGCACGCCCACCACCGACACGTCGGCCACCGCCGGGTGTTCGCGCACCACCGCCTCGAGATCGCTCGGGTAGATGTTGAAGCCGCCCGAGATGATCATGTCCTTCTTGCGGTCCATCAGCACCAGGAAGCCGTCTTCGTCAAAGCGGCCGATGTCGCCGGTGCGGATAAAGCGCTGGCCCTGCGCGTCGTGCCACTCGGTCTCGGCGGTTTTTTCCGGCTGGTTGTGGTAGCCGTTCATCATCGCCGCCGAGCGGCCCACCACTTCCCCGGTGCTGCCGGGCGGCAGCTCGCGGCCCTCGTCGTCGATGATGCGCACGTCGGCACCGGTGGCGGGGCGCCCCACGGTATGCAGCTTGTCGGGGAACTGGTCGGCGAACAGCAGGCAGCCGCCGCCGCCTTCGGTCATGCCGTACAGCTCGGTCAGCGCGCCCGGCCAGCGCCGCAGCACTTCGGCCTTCAGGGCGGGGCTGAACGGCGCGCTGGTGCAGAACTTCTGCTGGAAGGACGACAGGTCATGGCGGTCGAACTCCGGATGCGCCAGCAGCCGCTGGTACTGCACCGGCACCAGCATGGTGTGCGTGGCGCGGTGCTGCTGCGCCAGCGCCAGGTACTGGCCCGCATCGAACTTGGCCATCAGGATCGCCGTGCCGCCCAGGCCGATGGTCGGGAAGAAGCTGGCCAGCGTGGTGTTGGAGTACAGCGGCGTCGACAGCAGCGTGATGGCATGCGTGCCGTAGCCGGTGGCGGCGCCGCGCGACACATGGGCCCAGCGCATGCCGTGCGACTGCACGATGCCCTTGGGGGTGCCGGTGGTGCCCGAGGAATAGATGATGTTGAGCGGCATCTCCGGGCGGATCACGGGCTCGGTCACCGGTGTGCCGGCGGGTGCCAGCCAGGCCTGGTACGGCTGGCCTGCGTCGCTGCCGTCCAGCGTGACGATGGGCGTGGCGGCCAGCTGGTCGCGCACCGGTTGCAGCACGTCGGCCACGCTGGCGTCCGTGAACAGGATGCGCGCGCCCGCGTCGGCAACCATGCCGGCCAGGCTGTCCGGCGTGGATGACGGTGCCAGCGGCGCCACCACTACGCCGGCGCGCACCGCGCCCAGGTACACCGCGGCGTATTCGATCGAGGACGACGCGCAGATGGCGATGGCCTCGCCGGGGCGCACGCCGTCGCGGGCCAGCGCCGCGGCAATGCGGTCCATGGCGGCATCGAGGCCGGCATAGTCGAGCACGCGCTCGCCATGCATCAGGGCGCGCTGCGTGGGGCGCTGCGTGGCGTGCTCGCGCACGAGCACGGACATGGTGGTAAAGGGGCGTTGGAGCGGGGTCGGTTGGATCATGTTCGGCAAGGGAATGCGGACGCCGGCCTGGCGGCGCCCGATGAGCAATGATGGAGCGAAGCAGGCTTACTGGATCTGTGCGCCGGAGTCCTTCACCACCTTGCTCCAGCGGTTGATCTCGGCGTCGATATGGGTGCGCAGCGCGGCGGGCGTCGAGCCCACCGGCTCATAGCCGTTGGCGGCCAGCGTCGCCTTCAGTTCGGGCTGGCGCAGCACCGTGGCAATCTCGGTGCTGAGCCGGTCGATCACGGGCTGCGGCGTGCCGGCCGGTGCCAGCATCGCGTACCAGCCGGTGATGCTGATGCCCGGCACGCCGGCCTCGGCCAGCGTCGGCACCTCGGGCGCGACCGCGGCGCGCTGGCTGCCGGTCACGGCCAGTGCGCGCAGCTTGCCGCTCTTCACATGCGGCAGGGTGGTGGAGATGCTGTCGAAGGTCAGCTGGACCTCGCCCGACAGCATTGCCGTCACCACCTGAGCGCTGCCTTTGTACGGAACGTGGGTCATCTTGATACCCGCGACCGAATCGAACAGTTCGCCCGCCAGGTGGCCGGTATTGCCGTTGCCGGCCGAGGCGAAGGTCAGCTTGCCGGGCGCGGCCTTGGCCTCGGCGATCAGCTCTTTCACGTTGGTGGCCTGCAGCGAGGGGCTCCCGGCCAGGATCATCGGCAGGTTGGCCACCAGCGAGACCGGCGCGAAGTCCTTGCGCGTGTCATAGGGCAGCTTCGGGTACAGGCTGGCATTGATGGCATGGGCGGCCAGCACCATGATCAGGGTGTAGCCGTCGGGCTTGGCCCGGGCCAGCGCCTGGCTGGCGATGGTGCCGCCGGCGCCGGGCCGGTAGTCCAGCACCACGGGCTGGCCCAGGCGCTCCTGCAGCCTGGCCGCGACCGGGCGGGCCAGCAGGTCGGCGCTCCCGCCCGGCGGGTAGGGGATCAGCAGCTGGATCGGGCGCGATGGCCAGGTCTCGGCGCTGGCGCCGGACGGCAAGGCGGTTGCGGCCGCGGTGGCCAGCATGCCGGCCAGCCATGCGCGGCGGCCCCAGGCGCGGCGGCGGGATGCGATCAGGGATGCCATCAGCTTGTCTCCTCGTTATGCCGGCCGCGGGCGCAGCCGTTGTCCCTTGTCGCCAGGTCGGGCTGGGATGTTGGTGTCACAAACGGTAAAGGCGTAAGCGCGCCAGCGGAATTCTTAAATCGATAAGTCTGGCTTTTTGCAGGCGAAGCGGTAGGGCGGCACCGGCGCCAATGGCTGCAATAATCTTTGTGAATGAGGAGATTTTTCCGGTTGGCCGTGTCCAGAGGCTAGAATCTTTGCAATCAGGGAGATTTCTTGATTTTCCCGCCTGGAAACACTAAAGTCTTTGCAATCAAGGAGATTTTTGTGCCAGTGACCCTCACCGAACCCGGCGATATCGGCGCCTTCGTACGCGCTGCCCGCAAGGCGCAAGGCCTGCGCCAGGACGATGCCGCAGGCGCCATCGGCGTCAGCGAAAACTTCATGGTGCGCGTAGAGAACGGCGCCGAAGGCATCCAGTGGGGCAAGCTGTTCCAGGTGCTGGAAGGGCTTGGCCTGCGCGTGGTGGTGGATATGCCGGAGGCAGCGGCCCCGCTGGTAGCGGCTGAACTTGCCAAGCTCAGGCAACGCCAGGCGCGCAGCCGCAACCGGCGCGCAGCGGTCAAGGGAGGCGGCCAGCATGGCTGAGCGCGTACTGGTCGCCAGCATCAACGGTACGCCGGTGGGCGAGCTGCATGAGGCCAGCGATGCCTGGTCGTTCCGCTATGACGCGGCGTGGCTGGGCAACCCGCACGCCTTCGCCCTGAGCCCGGCGCTGCCGCTGCAGCCGGAGGCGCTCGCCGATGGCAGCACGCTGCGGCCGGTGCAGTGGTACTTCGACAACCTGCTGCCCGAGGACGGCCAGCGTGCGCTGCTGGCACGCGATGCCAGCATCCGCAACGAGGCCGATGCCTTTGCCCTGCTGGCCCACTATGGGGCGGAATCGGCGGGCTCGCTGACGCTGCTGCCGCCCGGCCGCGGGCCCGCCACCGCGCCGGCCCTGCGCGCCTTGAGCGACGCCGCGCTCGACGCCCGCATCCACAGCCTGCCCAGCGTGCCGCTTACACATGGCGCGGTCAAGCGCATGTCGCTGGCCGGTGCCCAGCACAAGCTGGCGGTGGTGCTGCGGGACGGCGCGCTGTTCGAGCCCGGCGCGGATACGCCGTCCACGCATATCCTGAAGCCGACCCGCCAGATGCAGGAGATCTATCCGCATTCGGTCATCAACGAGTGGTTCGTGATGTCGCTGGCCGCGCGGCTGAAGCTGGAGGTGCCGCCGGTGCACCGGCGCTATGTGCCGTCGCCGGTCTACCTGATCGACCGTTTCGATCGCCATCTTACGCAGCAAGGGCAGTGGCAGCGGCTGCATGCGATCGATGCCTGCCAGCTGCTGAACCTGCCGCGCACCTTCAAGTACGACCAGGGCAGCGTCGAGCGGCTGGCGCAGCTGGCAACGCTGTGCCGCGCGCCGGCGGTGGCGCGGGCACGGCTGTTCGACTGGCTGGTGTTCAGCATCCTGGTGGGCAATTCGGACGCGCACCTGAAGAACCTGAGCTTCCTGGTGTCCGATGCCGGCATTGCGCTGGCGCCGTTCTACGACCTGCTCAGCGAGGCGGCTTACGCCACCCGCACCTATGACAAGACCGGCTGGCCGCAAGCGCACCGCTTTGCCTGGCCGGTGCTGGGGGTGGAGTTCTACAGCGATTTCTCGCGCGCGCTGGTGCTGGAGGCAGGGCGCGCGCTGGGCCTGACCGGCGTGACCGCCGAGCGGCGGCTGGACGCCATGCTGCGCGGCATCGGGCCGGCCGCGCAGGCGCTCTACGAGCAGGCCGAGCAGCAGAACGCGGCCATGGCGCGGGAGCGCCCGGCGCTCACCGGCGGGTTTGCCGGCGAACTGGCCTGCCTGCGCGTGATCCGCTTCACCATCATCGCCGACATGGTCAGGGCGCTTGCCGCGGCCTGAGTCTGGCTAATGACTGGTGGGATGCGGCTGGCTGAAGAAGTAGGGCACCAGCGCGGCGGCAATCAGCAGGCCCGCGGACAGGAAGATCGCCGCATAGGTGGAAGGCAGCGGCCAGCCGCGCACATGGCCGGCATTGGCGATCAGCCCGTAGCCCCATGACGTCAGCGCCGATCCCAGGAACACAAAGGTGTTGAGCAGGCCCAGCCCGCGCCCGCGCCGCGACGGCGTGATCAGCCCGCGGCCCTGCGCCATCACCAGCGGGTGCAGCATGCCGATGGTCGACAGCAGCGCCATCATCGCCACGCCGTAGCCGATGCCGCTGTCCGGCCATAGCGCCAGCAGGAACGAGCCCGACATGGCAAAGCACGACCAGCCGGCGATGGCGGTTTTGAGCGTGTTGCGGCGGACCAGCACCGGCAGCAGGAAGGCGGTCAGGAAGCCGGCCAGGCTCAGTAGCGCCAGCGCCACCCCGCGCGGCGCCGAGCCCAGCCCGAACACGTCGGCCAGGTAGGGGCCGCTCCAGGCATTGCGGAAGGCGGTGCCGGCGGACATCGCCACGCACAGCGGAATCAGCGTCCACAGCGGCGCCAGCTTCAGCAGCTGCAGGCTTTCCGACAGCATCGCCGGCCACGACGCGCTGCGGGCCTCGGCATGGCCCTGGTCGCGCACGAAGCGCCACACGCCATAGCAGGCCGCGACCATGCCCAGGGCCGATACCGCCATCGACGGGCGCCAGCCGATCAGCGAGATGGCCCAGCCCAGCGGCGCCGTGGCACACAGCGCGCCGATCATGCCCATGGCATTGGAGCGGCTGACCACGCGGGTGTAGTCGCGCTCGGACAGCTGCTCGGAGGCGAAATGCAGCAGGCCCATGAAGACCGGCGCGCATGCCAGCCCCAGCCCTACCTGCGCCAGCGTGGCGGCCGCGCCGTTGGGCGCCAGCACGAACAGGATCGACGACACCGCGCCCACCGCCAGCAGCAGCGCGGTTGGCCGGCCCACGCCGTAGCGGTCGAAGGCAATGCCCACCGGGATCTGCGCCACGGCAAAGGCCAGGAAGAACGACGAAGACAGTGCGCCAAAGCCCGCCGGCGACAGCCCGAAATCATGCTGCAGTTCGGGCGCCATCACCGCCAGGCAGGAGCGGAAGAACTGGCTGAGCGCAAAGGCGAACGTCAGCAGGGCGATACCGCGCGCGGCGTGCGCTGCCGGGGCATGGGCGGGCAGGGCGTCGGGCGATGCGGGGAGGCGGGTGTTGCTGGGGGTCACGGCTTCAGGCCTTGCCGCCGCACTGGCTGCGGGGCGAAGGCGCTAATGGTTGGGGTGGAATGCCCTGGCGGGTACTTCAGGAACTGAGGTGGTATCTGTAGCGAGTGTAGGGCGGGCGCGGTATTCATGGCCGGGGGATGGCCGGTGTTCGCCCAGTTTGCGCGTGCTGGCAGTTGAGTGGCTGGTCCAAGGCGGCGTGGCATCACAGGCCACAGGCCGGGTCCCTCTCCTCTCAGCGGGCGAGGGTTGGGGAGAGGGGTGGTCTAGCAAGGCGCCACGCATCCGGAAGCTCCTGCCCTCTCCCCCAGCCCCTCTCCCGCAAGCGGGAGAGGGGAGCAAACAATGGCCCGGATCAATTACCCCGGCAGCGCGTCATACGTCAGCAAAAACACCTGCTCATCCCCAGCACTGACCGGCAGCCAGACGATTTCCAGTTCAGGGAACGCGGCTTCCACGTTGGCGTGCTCGTTGCCGATCTCCACCACCAGCACGCCGCCCGAATTCAGGTGCGCCTTGGCGCCGGCGACGATCCGGCGCACCACGTCCATGCCGTCGTCGCCGCCGGCCAGGGCGATGCGCGGCTCGGCCAGGTATTCCGGCGGCAGCGCCTGCATCGAGCCTTCGTTGACGTAGGGCGGGTTGGTCAGGATCACGTCGTAGGTGGCGCCGTGCGGCAGCGGCGCGTACAGGTCGCCCTCATACAGCCGGATGCGGTCGTCCATCTTGTAGTCGGCCACGTTGCGGCGCGCCACGGCGAGCGCGTCGGGCGAGATGTCGACGGCGTCGATCTTCGCGTTCGGCCACACGTGCGCGGCCACGATCGGCAGGCAGCCGGAACCGGTGCACAGCTCCAGCACCGGGCCGATGCTGTCGGTCTCGCCGACCCACGGCTCCAGCCCGTCCTGCAGCAGTTCGCCGATAAAGCTGCGCGGCACGATCACGCGTGAATCGACGTAGAAGCGCAGGCCGTGCATAAAGGCCTCGTGCGTGATGTAGGCGGCCGGCACGCGCTCATTGACGCGGCGCTCGATGACCTTGAGCACGGCATCGACTTCCTCGGGCAGCAGGCGCGCGTCCAGGAAGGGATCGAGCGTGTCGAGCGGCAGGTTCAGCGTATGCAGCACCAGGTAGGCGGCTTCGTCATAGGCATTGGCGCTGCCGTGGCCGAAGGACAGGCGCGCGGCGGTAAAGCGCGAGACTGCGAGACGCAGCAGGTCGCGCACGGTGCGCAGGGGAGAGGGCGTTGCCATGTATGGGTGTCTTCCGGCGAAAAAATCAGGCGACGAGACGTTCCAGCACGCCGCGGTAAACGTTCTTCAGCGGCTCGATGAAGCGCAATTCAACGTGCTCGTCGATCTTGTGGATGCTGGCGTTGGGCGGCCCGAACTCGATCACCTGCGGGCAGATCTTGGCGATAAAGCGCCCGTCCGAGGTGCCGCCGGTGGTCGACAGCTCGGTCTTGACGCCGGTCTCGGCCTCGATCGCCGACGACAGCGCGTCGGACAGCTCGCCGCGCGGGGTCAGGAAGGGCTCGCCGCCCAAGGTCCAGTCCAGCGCGTATTCCAGCTGGTGGCGGTCCAGGATCGCATGCACGCGCGCCTTCAGGCCTTCGGGCGTGCTGGCGGTCGAGAAGCGGAAATTGAAGTCGATGGTGACGTGGCCCGGGATCACGTTGGTGGCGCCGGTGCCGCCGTGGATGTTCGACATCTGCCAGCTGGTCGGCGGGAAGTACTCGTTGCCCTGGTCCCAGACCTCGGCGGCCAGCTCGGCCAGCGCCGGCGCGGCTTCATGGATCGGGTTGCGGCCCAGGTGCGGGTAGGCGATATGGCACTGGATGCCCTTGACCGTGAGCTTGCCCGAGAGCGAGCCGCGGCGGCCGTTCTTGACCATGTCGCCGAGCGTGTCGACCGAGGTCGGCTCGCCGATCACGCAGTAGTCCAGGCGCTCGCCGCGCGCGGACAGGGCCTCGACCACCTTGATGGTGCCGTCGTGCGCCGGGCCTTCCTCGTCGCTGGTGATCAGGAAGGCGATCGAGCCGGCATGCGCGGGGTGCGCCTTGACGAACTCTTCCACCGCCACCACGAAGCCGGCGATCGAGGTCTTCATGTCGGCGGCGCCGCGGCCGTACAGCTTGCCGTCGCGGTGTGTCGGCGCGAACGGGTCCGAGTGCCATTGCTCCAGCGGGCCGGTCGGCACCACGTCGGTATGGCCGGCAAAGACCAGCAGCTTGCCGTCCTTGCCCTGCGTGCCGCGCCTGACCGCCCACAGGTTGGTCACGCGGAAATCGTCGGGGCCGCTGACGAGCGCTTCGCAGTCGAAGCCGAGCGCCTTCAGGCGGGTTTCCAGGATGGCCTGGCAGCCTTCGTCGGCGGGCGTGACGGAGCGGCGGCGGATCAGGTCTTCGGTGAGGGCGAGGGTGGCGGTCATCGGACTACGGAAATGGAAATCAGAACTGGCCGGCGTACTGGTCGGCGGAGAAGCCGACCATCACCTTGCCATCGTGGGCCAGCACCGGGCGCTTGATCAGCGACGGGCTTTGCTGCATCAGCGCGATCGCGCCGGCTTCCTGCTCGGCGCGGGCCTTGTCGGCGTCCGACAGCGCGCGCCAGGTGGTGCCCTTGCGGTTGAGCAGCGTGGCCAGCGGTACATGCTTCAGCCAGCCGCGCAGCATGGCTTCATCCACGCCCTGCTTCTTGAAGTCGTGGAAGCTGTAGGCCACGCCGTTGGCATCCAGCCAGGTGCGGGCTTTCTTGACGGTATCGCAGTTGGGAATGCCGTAGAGCAGGACGGTCATGGCTAGTCTTGATGGATTGGATTCAGCGGAACAGCAGGTTCAGCGCGATCACCAGGCCGCCCAGGCCCAGCGCCACGCCGCCCATGGCCACCGCGGTCATCAGGCGCAGGCGGCGGTCCAGCCGGGCGGCTTCCTTGCGCAGCGCGTCGATGGTGATGGCATGTTGCTCGGCCAGCAGCTTGACGGCCTCGGCCTGCTGCACGGCAGCGGCTTCCAGCTCGGCGATGCGGGCGGCGGGATCGCGCGTGTCGGCCACCGCGCCTTCCGGCGTGCCGTCCTTGCGCTTGTTCTTCTTCAGTTTCTCGATGGTCTTGTTGGCCTGCTCGAGAATGGTGGGCAGCAGGGAGAGCACGGTACTGACGGTGGTGGGATCCAGGGCCATGAGTCGCTTGCGGAGGGAAGGCATGTTCAGCCTGGCCAGGCGGGGTGACAACGGAAATACTGCCCCGGGGCCGGGCCCCGGAGCGGGGCGGCGCAGCCGTTGCGGGCTGCGCCAGGCGCGCTCAGTCGCCGCGCAGCAGGTCGTTCAGGCTGGTCTTGGCGCGGGTCTGCGCGTCGACCTTCTTCACGATCACGGCGCAGTACAGGCTGTACTTGCCGTCCTTGGACGGCAGGTTGCCCGCCACCACCACCGAGCCGGCCGGCACGCGGCCATAGTGGATCTCGCCGGTTTCGCGGTCGTAGATCTTGGTCGACTGGCCCAGGTACACGCCCATCGAGATCACCGAGTTCTCTTCCACGATCACGCCTTCGACCACTTCCGAGCGCGCGCCGATAAAGCAGTTGTCTTCGATGATCACCGGGTTGGCCTGCAGCGGCTCCAGCACGCCGCCGATGCCCACGCCGCCCGACAGGTGCACGTTCTTGCCGATCTGCGCGCACGAACCGACCGTGGCCCAGGTGTCGACCATGGTGCCTTCATCGACGTAGGCGCCGATGTTGACGTACGACGGCATCAGCACCGCGTTCTTGGCGATGAACGAGCCGCGGCGGGCCACGGCCGGCGGCACCACGCGGAAGCCAGCCTTGGCGAAGTCGTCGGCGCTCCAGTTGGCGAACTTGGTCGGCACCTTGTCGTAGAACTGGGCAAAGCCGCCGGCGCTCATCGGGGCGTTGTCTTCCAGGCGGAACGACAGCAGCACGGCCTTCTTGATCCACTGGTTGACGATCCAGTCCTTGCCTTGCTTCTCGGCCACGCGCAGCGCGCCGGCATCCAGCTGGCTGATGACGTTGGCGACGGCTTCGCGGATGTCGTTGGGGGCGGACTTGGGCGACAGGCTGGTGCGGTCTTCCCAGGCCTGGTCGATCAGGGCTTGCAGAGCTTGCGTCATGTTTGGCTTCTCAGGGTTGATGTTGATGTTCGGTCGTCGAGTCTCAGCCTCGACCTCTTGTTTGCTCCCCTCTCCCGCTTGCGGGAGAGGGGCAGGGGGTGAGGGTGGGCGGTTCTACGGGCGTGGTGCCTTGCTAAACCACCCCTCACCCCGACCCTCTCCCCTTGAGGGGAGAGGGAGAACACAATTGGACAATCAGGCCTCAGGCCAGCGATTTGCAGAATTCCACGATCCGGCGCGCGCCTTCCAGGCATTCCTCCGGCGTCGCCACCAGCGCCATGCGCACGCGGTTCGCCCCCGGGTTGATGCCGTCGGCTTCGCGCGCCAGGTAGCTGCCGGGCAGCACGGTCACATTCTGCTCGGCCAGCAGGCGCGCGGCGAATTCGGTATCGGTGAGGCCGGTGCGCCAGACATCGGCCCACAGGTAGAAGCCGGCATCGGGCAGCGCGACGTCCAGCACCTCGGCCAGCATCGGCGTGACTTCGCTGAACTTGCGCACGTAGGCGGCGCGGTTCTCGCGCACATGCGATTCATCGTTCCAGGCGGCGATGCTGGCGCTCTGCACCGCGGGGTTCATGGCGCCGCCGTGGTAGGTACGGTATAGCAGGAATTTCTTCAGCAGCGCGGCGTCGCCGGCGACGAAGCCCGAGCGCAGGCCCGGCACGTTGGAGCGCTTGGACAGGCTCGAGAACATCACCAGCCGGTCAAGGCCGCGGCCCAGCTTGTGCGCGGCTTCCAGCGCACCCAGCGGGGCGCGCCCCTCGTCGAAATAGATTTCCGAGTAGCACTCGTCCGAGGCGATCACAAAGCCGTAGCGGTCCGACAGCGCAAACAGCTGCTTCCAGTCTTCCAGCGACAGCACCGCGCCGGTCGGGTTGCCGGGCGTGCACACAAACAGCAGTTGCACCTTCTGCCAGACCTCGCCGGCGATGCGGTCGAAGGCCGGGGAGAAGTTGCGCGCCGGGTCGCTGTTGGCGAATACCGGGGTGGCGCCGGCCAGCAGCGCCGCGCCTTCGTAGATCTGGTAGAACGGGTTGGGGCACAGCACCAGCGCGCCCGGGCGGGTGCCGTCGACCACGGTCTGGGCAAAGGCGAACAGCGCCTCGCGCGAGCCGGTCACCGGCAGCACTTCGGTGGCGGCGTTGACCTTGGGCAGGCCGTAGCGGCGTTCCAGCCAGCTGGCGATGCACTGCCGTAGTGCCTCGGAACCTGCCGTTGTGGGATAATTCGCCAGCCCCGCGAGCGACTCTGCCAGCGCTTGCTTGATGAATTCAGGCGTCGGATGCTTGGGCTCACCGATGCCAAAGCTGATGGCCGGCTTGTCGGCAGGCTTTACCTGCGCAAAGAGCACCCGCAGTTTCTCGAACGGGTAGGGCTGGAGCAGGTCGAGGCGCGGATTCACAGTGTCAGTCGGGGCCGGTTAAAACGACGCATTATAGAGGAACGGCGCGGGTTTCCGTGCGCCGGCCCGGCCCGCGCGGCCGGCCACGAGCACGGATGGCGGGCATCACGCCCTGGTGATGCCGCCGGCGCCGTCCGGACGCCGCCTGCCTGTCACCGGCCAGCGGCCCGGCTCGCCTCGCACTGATTCCCTTTATGAGCACAAATACTGTTGCGGCGCAGCATGCGCCGGCCGACCGCCATGCGGTCAAGGCATCGCTTTCCATCCTGATCGGCGCCTCGGTCTGGGGCATCGCCTGGTTCCCGTATCGCATGCTGGCGGGCTGGGGCCTGGGCGGCATGCACGCCGCGGCGCTGGTCAGCTCGGTCGCGGCGGTGCTGTCGCTGCTGGCCTTCCGCCGGCACCTGGCCGGCCTGCGCCCGCACTGGCTGTTCGTCGCGATCGGGCTGGCGGCGGGCGTGACCAACGCCGGCTTCGTCTGGGGCAGCGTCAACGGCCATGTGATGCGCGTGCTGCTGCTGTTCTACCTGACCCCGGTCTGGACCGCGCTGTTTGCCCGGCTGTTCCTGGGCGAGCGGCTGTCGGCGGCGGGGCTGTCGCTGGTGGCGCTGGCCCTGTTCGGCGCCGGGCTGATGCTGTGGACGCCCGAGGTCGGCGTGCCGCTGCCGGGTTCCGCCGCCGAATGGTCGGGCCTGATCGGCGGCATGGGCTTTGCCGTCAACAATGTGCTGTCGCGCCGCGCCGGCCAGCGCTTCCCGGACATGGACGCACGCGTGCGCACGGTGGTGGTCTACCTGGGCTGCACGGTGGTGGGCGTGCCGGCCGCGCTGCTGCTCGATGGCCCGTCGGTGACCATCGTCGCGGGCGCGCAGGTCAGCGTGGGCATGCTGGTGCTGGGCCTGGCGGCGGTGCTGGTGGTCAGCAACTCGGTGGTGCAATACGGGCTGCAGCGGCTGCCGGCCAACCGCGTGTCGCTGCTGATGCTGTTCGAAATCGTCATCGCAGCGCTGTCTTCGTGGTGGCTGGCGACCGAGGTGCTGAGCTGGAAGGAAGCGGCCGGCGGCCTCTGCATCATCGCCGCCGGCGCCTTGTCGGGACTGGTGCACCGCAGCCGCGCGCCGGCGCCGGCCGCAGCGGGCGCCGAGGCAGCGGCATGTCACTGACTGGGCCGGCGGGTGTTTCAGTGCAGCATGACCCGCGACACCACTGCCACCAATGGCGTCCGCACCGCGCGCTCCACGCCGCGATGCAGGTGCAGCGGCCGCAGCAGCATCTTCACGGTCATTTCGATGGGGAGGTTGCGCCGGATCACCCCGGACACGCGCGCATTGAGCGCGCGCACCTCGGCTTCTGACACCGCTTCCACACCGCGCTCCATGCGCAGCACATTGCGCAGCGCGATCGCGGCGTCCTCGTTCTTGATCTCCAGCAGCCGGCGCGCCAGCGCACCCAGCACGCGCAGCCGGCCCAGCCGCTCGGATGCCGCAAAGCGGTTGAAGTACTGGTAGAAGTGCTTGTAGTGCCGCACCTCGTCGTTGGAGATGCGGCGCGTCAGGTCGCGCAGCACCGGTTCGTCGCTGGCCTGTTCCAGCGCGCGGTAGTAGGCGGCGGTGCCGGTTTCCACCACGCAGCGGGCCGCCATTTCCAGGCCCTCGGTCGGCTCGAACTGGTCGATCGAGCAGGTCTTGCTGTACTCGTCGAAGAAGCGTGCATAGCCGCGCTCCCAGTCGAATTCCGGCCAGACATGCTCGACATAGCGCCGCAGCGCCAGCCCGTGCTGCAGTTCCTCGGCTTCCCAGTGCTCGGCAAGCCAGTCGGCCGCGTCGGGCACACGGGCGTAATAGGTGGCAAGGTTGCCTGCATAGGTGTCGGATCCGCTCTCGATAAACGAGGCTGACACCAGCAGGTAGAACAGATCGCGGTCGCCGCGTACGCGTTCCACGTCGATCGCCTGGTAGTTGATGTCGCTGACAGACCACGGCCGGGCGGCCGTTGACGGTTCACTCATGCTCTGTCCTCCTGGTTGGCCAAAGGCTGCGAGGGGCGTTCATGGGCGTGTGGCCCGGAGCGCATCCGGAGTCACGCCGACAGATCAGAGACTAGCATTTACCCTAATTAGTTTCCCGGCGATTGGCCGGCAACGATGGCTGACAGCGCCTGCGGCGCCTGCCAAAGTGCTTGCGGAAACGCCTGTAAGGGGCGGAATAGCAAGGGAAATCGGCCATGGGATAGGACGCCGGGGCGACTGCCAAACGGGCCGGCGAAGGCATCTGCGATGGTATGATTAGCCCCAATTCTCGGGCCCGAGGGGTATTTTGAGGTGCTGGCGTCACGCCGCGCCGGCTCCCGCGCAGCCCGGCTTTCTGAACAGTGCAATAGCCCCGATACCAGGCCGACCCCGGGTTCCATGCCGGAGTGGCCGATACCACACGAGAAACCGTGCGACTATCCTCGATCAAGCTGGCGGGCTTCAAGTCATTTGTCGATCCCACCAATTTTCAAGTGCCCGGCCAACTGGTCGGCATCGTAGGGCCCAACGGCTGCGGCAAATCGAACATCATCGATGCGGTGCGCTGGGTGCTGGGTGAGTCACGTGCGTCAGAGCTGCGTGGCGAATCCATGCAGGACGTCATCTTCAACGGCTCGACCGCGCGCAAGCAGGCCGGCCGGGCGAGTGTCGAACTGGTGTTCGACAACGCCGAGGGCCGCGCCGCCGGCCAGTGGAGCCAGTACGCCGAAGTCGCGGTCAAGCGCGTGCTGACCCGCGACGGCACTTCGTCCTATTACATCAACAACCAGCCGGTGCGCCGGCGCGACATCCAGGACATCTTCCTGGGCACAGGCCTGGGGCCCCGCGCCTACGCCATCATCGGGCAGGGCATGATCTCGCGCATCATCGAGGCCAAGCCCGATGACATGCGCATCTTCCTGGAGGAAGCCGCGGGCGTGTCCAAGTACAAGGAACGCCGCCGCGAGACCGAAAACCGCCTGTCCGACACGCGCGAAAACCTGACCCGCGTCGAAGACATCCTGCGCGAACTCGGCAGCAACCTCGAGAAACTGGAAGGTCAGGCCGAGGTGGCGCAGCGCTTCAAGACGCTGCATGCCGATGGCGAAGAGAAGCAGCACCTGCTGTGGCTGCTGCGCAAGCGCGAGGCCCAGCAAGAGCAGGAACGCCACCAGCGCGCCATCGAGCAGGCCCAGATCGACCTGGAAGCGCAGACTGCGCAGCTGCGCCATGTCGAGGCAGAACTCGAAACCATGCGCGCCGCGCATTATGGGGCGTCCGATGGCATGCACGCCGCGCAAGGCGCGCTGTATGAGGCCAATGCCGAAGTCAGCAAGCTCGAAGCCGAGATCCGCTACGTGGTGGAATCGCGCAACCGCGTGCAGGCCCAGATCGCCGCGCTGACCGGGCAGCGCGAGCAGTGGCAGGGCAAGGCCGAGCAGGCCACCGACGAGCTGGCGCAGGCCGAGGAAAACCTGGCCGTGGCCGAAGGCCGCACGGTCGAGGCGCAGGAAGCCGTCGCCCACAAGAACGACGAACTGCCGACGCTGGAAGCGCAATGGCGCGACGCGCAGCAACTGCTCAACGAGCAGCGCGCAGGCATCATGCAGGCCGAGCAGGCCCTGAAGCTCGAAGCCGCGCAGCAGCGCAGCGCCGACCAGATGCTGCAGCAGCTGGAACAGCGCCGCGAACGCCTGTCGGCGGAAGAAAAGGGCCTGGACCGCCCCGACGAGACCCGCCTGGAGCAGGCCCGCGCCGAACTGGCCGAGCAGGAAGCGCTGGTCGAGGAAGCCCAGGCCGTGCTGGCCGATGCGGAAGAGAGCGTGCCGCGCCTGGATGAAGCGCGCCGCGCCGCGCAGGCGAGCGTGCACAGCGAAGCCTCCGCCATCGCCACGCTGGAGGCGCGCCTGTCGGCGCTGCGCCAGCTGCAGGAGAATGTGCAGACCGACGGCAAGGTGCAGCCGTGGCTGGCCAAGCATGAGCTGGCCGAGCTGCCGCGCCTGTGGAAGAAGGTCCATATCGAGCCGGGCTGGGAAAACGCGCTCGAATCCGTGCTGCGCGAGAAGCTGGCCGCGCTGGAAGTGTCGAACCTGGACTGGGTCAAGGCCTTCCTGTCCGACGCGCCGCCGGCCAAGCTGGCGTTCTACTCGCCGCCGGCCGCCGCCCGCCCGCTGGAAACGCCTGCCGGCCTGCGCCCGCTGATGTCGCTGGTGCAGATCACCGAGCCCGGCATCCGCGCCGTGATGCAGGACTGGCTCGCCGATATCTATGTCGCCACCGACATGGCGCAGGCGCTGGCCGCGCGCAACACGCTGCCTGACGGTGCGTCGTTCGTCGTGGCCGAGGGCCACCTGGTGGGCCGCAACGCCATCCAGATCTACGCCGCCGATTCCGAGCAGGCCGGCATGCTGGCGCGCGAGCAGGAAATCGAAAACCTGCAGAAGCAGGCGCGCGCGCAGCTGCTGCTGTCCGACGAAGCCAAGACCCAGGCGGTGCGTGCCGAAGCGGCCTACACCCAGGCCAGCCAGGGACTGGGCGATGCCCGCGCGCGCGCCGAGCAGGCTACCCGCCGCGTGCACGCGTTGCAGATGGACGTGCTCAAGCTGTCGCAGGCGATGGAGCGCTACTCCGCCCGCAGCGGCCAGATCCGCGAGGAGCTGGACGAAATCAACGCGCAGACCGAGGAGCAGCGCGCCATCCGCGCCGAATCCGAAGCCAGCTTCGAGCAGCACGACGCCGCGCTGGCAGAGATGCAGGCCACCCACGAAGACCAGCAGATGGCCTTCGAGGCGCTGGACAGCAAGCTCTCGGGCGCGCGCCACCAGCTGCGTGACTTCGAGCGCGCCGCGCAGGAAGCCCTCTTTGCCGAGCGCAACCTGGCCAGCCGCATCGACGAGCTGCGCCGCAATATCCAGGTGGCCGCCGACCAGGCCGAACGCATCGCCGAGTCGCTGGAAAACGCCCGCGCCGAGCTGGAAACCATCAACGAGCAGACCGCGCACACCGGCCTGCAGGAAGCGCTGGAGCGCCGCGCCGAGAAGGAAGAAAAGCTCACCATCGCGCGCACCGAACTCGATGCGCTGTCGGCACAGCTGCGCCAGCACGACGAGCAGCGCCTGGCCGCCGAGCGCAGCCTGCAGCCGCTGCGCGACCGCATCACTGAACTGCAGCTCAAGGAACAGGCCGCGCGCCTGAACCAGGAGCAGTTCAGCGAGCAACTGACCGCGGCCGAGGTGGATGAGGCCGCGCTGGCCGACAAGCTGACCGGTGACCTGAAGCCGTCGTACCTGCAGGGCGAAGTCACGCGCATCAACAACGCCATCAACGCGCTGGGCCCGGTCAACATGGCCGCGCTCGACGAACTGGCGGCGGCGCGCGAACGCAAGACCTTCCTCGATGCGCAGTCGGCCGACCTGAATGACGCCATCAATACGCTGGAAGACGCGATCGCCAAGATCGACCAGGAGACCCGCGCGCTGCTGCAGGGCACCTTCGACCAGGTCAACCATCATTTCGGCGAGCTGTTCCCGTCGCTGTTCGGTGGCGGCCAGGCGCGCCTGATCATGACCGGCGAGGAAATCCTCGACGCCGGCGTGCAGGTGATGGCGCAGCCCCCGGGCAAGAAGAACTCGACCATCCACCTGCTGTCGGGCGGCGAGAAGGCGCTGACCGCGATTGCGCTGGTGTTTGCCATGTTCCAGCTCAACCCGGCGCCGTTCTGCCTGCTGGACGAGGTGGACGCGCCGCTGGACGACGCCAACACCGAACGCTACGCCAATATGGTGGCGCGCATGTCGGACAAGACTCAATTCGTTTTCATCTCACATAACAAGATTGCCATGGAAATGGCTCATCAACTCATTGGCGTGACCATGCAGGAGCAGGGCGTTTCGCGTATCGTGGCCGTGGATATGGACGCGGCGGTTTCGATGGCGGAGGCAGCATGAAACTGAACATGGACCTGCAGACCGCGCTGATCGTCGCGGGCCTGGTTTTCGTGGTACTGGTGTTCGGCTACAACCAGTGGCAGATCCGCAAGGCGCGCCGACCGCGCGAGCTCAGCCCTGAAGACGACCTGCCGCCGATGCGCGAGCCGGTGGTCGGGCCGGGCACCGCGCCGGAAACCGCCGCGCGCCTGCACGAAGCCGCTGCCGAACAGGCACCGCGGCGTGAGCCGACGCTATCTCCGGCGCAGGCCACGGCCGGTGCCGCGGTGGCGACGGACAGCAACCATGCGGCTGCCGCCGCTGCGGCCGCCGCAAGCACCGCGGACGCCGACGAAGTCGTCGCCGAGGAAGTGTCCGTCGCGGCCGCCGCGACGCATGCCGAGGCCGCCGAGGCCGCCGAGGACGAGGCTGAAGCCGAGGCCACTCCGGCCCCGGTTCCCGCGCCAGCACCCGCCCCGGCCGCGGCTCCGGTGGCCGCCGTGCCCGATGGCCAGCCCACGCCGGCCCTGATCGATCCGCTGATCGACTGCATCGTGCCCCTGCACCTGGAGCGCAAGGCCTCCGGTGACCGCATCCTGCCGCTGACCGGCCGGCTGCGCCGCGCCGGCACCAAGCAGGTCCATATCGAGGGCCTGCGCACCGAAGCCAATGCATGGGAGCCGGTCACCGCCGGCCACCAGTACGAAGACCTGCAGGTCGGCGTGCAGCTGGCCAACCGCGGCGGCCCGCTCAACGCGCTGGAATTCTCGGAGTTCATCACCGCGGTGGAGTCGCTGGCCGAGTCGCTCGATGCTTCGGCCGACCTGCCGGACATGAGCGAGACCGTCGCCAACGCGCGCGAGCTCGACGGCTTTGCCGCCGGCTGCGACGTGCAGTTGGGCGTCAACGTGATCTCGGATGGCGCGCCGTGGTCGGCGGCGTACGTGCAGAACGTGGCCACGCAGGACGGGCTGGTGCTGTCGCGCGACGGCACGCGTTTTATCCGCTACCAGGCCAATGCCGAGGGCGTGCAGCGTCCGCTGTTCACGCTGCAGTTCGGCGACACCAACTTCCTGCGCGACGACCTGACCGTCAAGGCCGGCCGCCAGATCACGCTGCTGCTCGACGTGCCGGTGGCCGACCAGGCCGCCAAGCCGTTCAAGACCGTGTGCGAATACGGTCACACGCTGGCCCAGCGCATGGGCGCGCAGCTGGTCGACGACAATATGCGGCCGCTGACCGAGGCCTCGTTCGTCGCGATCTTCAGCCAGCTTGAAACGCTCTACAACAAGCTGGAAGCGCGCGGCATGCCGGCCGGTTCGTTGGTGGCGCAGCGCCTGTTCAGCATCTAGCCGGAGCCTGCCATGACCGCAACACACCGCGGCGCGCAGGCAGATGCCTCCGCGCCCGCCGGCCCCTTGCCGCCCGAAGCCGCCGCCAGGCGCGTGGCCTGGCTGCGCGACGAGCTGGATCGCCACAACTACCAGTACTACGTGCTGGACGCGCCTACCATTCCCGACGCCGAGTACGACGCGCTGTTCAGCGAGCTGCAGGCGCTGGAGCTTGAGCATCCCGAACTGCAGACGCCGGACTCGCCCACCCAGCGCGTGGGCGGCGAGCCGCTGTCGGCCTTCGACTCGGTGCGCCACCGCGTGCCGATGCTGTCGCTCAACAACGGCTTCGCCGACGACGACGTGCTGAACTTCGACCGCCGTTGCGCGCAGGGCCTGGGCCGCACCGCGCCCGCAGCCGGCGAGCAGGACCTGTTCAGTGCCGCCGACGCAGTCGAATACGCCTGCGAGCTGAAGTTCGACGGCCTGGCCATGTCGCTGCGCTATGAGGACGGCCGCCTGGTGCAGGCCGCCACCCGCGGCGACGGCGAGACCGGCGAAGATGTCACGGTCAACGTGCGCACCATCAAGGCGATTCCGCTGAAGCTGCGCGGCCAGGCTCCCGCCGTGCTTGAAGTGCGGGGCGAAGTCTTCATGTACCGCGGCGACTTCGACAAGCTCAACGAACGCCAGGCCGAGGCCGGCGAGAAGACCTTCGTCAACCCGCGCAACGCCGCCGCGGGCAGCCTGCGCCAGCTCGATCCGCGCATCACCGCCAAGCGGCCGCTGTCGTTCTTCGCCTACGGGCTGGGCGAGCTGCAGGGCGTGGACCGTCCGCCCACCCACAGCGCCATGCTCGACGGCTTTGCCGCGCTGGGCCTGCCGGTGTGCAAGGACCGCGCGGTGGTGAAGGGCGCGCAGGGGCTGCTGGATTTCTACCGCGATATCGGCCAGCGCCGCGACGCGCTGCCGTATGACATCGACGGCGTGGTCTACAAGGTCAACGCACTGGCCGAGCAGGAGCGCCTGGGCTTTGTCTCGCGCGCGCCGCGCTTTGCGTTGGCGCACAAGTTCCCGGCGCAGGAAATGACCACCATCGTCGAGGACATCGAAGTCCAGGTCGGCCGCACCGGCGCGATCACGCCGGTGGCGCGGCTCAAGCCCGTCTTCGTCGGCGGCGTGACCGTGACCAATGCCACGCTGCATAACGAGGACGAGATCCGCCGCAAGGATGTGCATATCGGCGACACCGTGATCGTGCGCCGCGCCGGCGACGTGATCCCGGAAGTGGTCGCCGTGGTGACCGAACGCCGCCCCGACGATGCGCGCGCGTTCGTGATGCCGACTGCCTGCCCGGTGTGCGGCTCGCATATCGAGAAGCTCGAGGACGAAGCCATCGCCCGCTGCACCGGCGGCCTGATCTGCGCCGCGCAGCGCAAGCAGGCGCTGCTGCATTTCGCGCAGCGGCGCGCCATGGATATCGAAGGCCTGGGCGACAAGCTGGTCGAGCAGCTGGTCGACCAGGGCATCGTGCGCACGCCGGCGGATCTGTTCAAGCTGGGCGTGGCCAAGCTGGCCGCGCTGGAGCGCATGGCCGACAAATCGGCGGCCAACCTGGTGGCGGCGATCGATGCGTCGCGCGAGACCACCATGAACCGCTTTATCTTCGCGCTGGGCATCCGCCATGTGGGCGAAGCGACCGCCAAGGACCTGGCCCGGCACTTCGGCAAGCTGGATGCGCTGATGGCAGCCGACGAAGCGGCGCTGCTGGAAGTGAACGATGTCGGCCCGGTGGTGGCGCAGTCGATCGCGCACTTCTTTGCCGAGCCGCACAACGTCGAGGTCATCGAACAACTGCGCGCCGCAGGCGTACACTGGGCGGAAAGCGAGCCGGTAGCCAAGGCCCCGGCGCCGCTGTCGGGCAAGACCTTCGTGCTGACCGGCACGCTGCCCACCATGTCGCGCGAGGACGCCAAGGAACTGCTGGAAACCGCCGGCGCCAAGGTGGCGGGTTCGGTATCGAAGAAGACCGACTACGTGGTCGCGGGCGCCGAGGCAGGCAGCAAGCTCGACAAGGCCGAGGCGCTGGGCGTGCCGGTGCTGGACGAGGCCGGCATGCTGGCGCTGCTGGCTGAAGCCGGCGCCGCGCCGGCACAGGAATAACCGGGGAAGCAACCATGATCCGTGAGATTCTCAAGATGGGCGATCCGCGCCTGCTGCAGGTGGCGCGGCCGGTGGAGCGCTTCAATACGCCGGAGCTGCGCACGCTGATCGAAGACATGTTCGACACCATGGACCACGCCAACGGCGCCGGCCTGGCCGCGCCGCAGATCGGCGTGGACCTGCAGGTGGTGATCTTCGGCTTCGACCGCAACCCGCGCTACCCGGACGCGCCGACCGTGCCCAAGACCGTGCTGATCAACCCGGCGCTGGAAATGGGGTCCGACGAGATGGAGGACGGCTGGGAAGGCTGCCTGTCAGTCCCCGGCCTGCGCGGCGTGGTGCCGCGCCACCTGCGGCTGAAGTACAGCGGCTACGACCTGATGGGCAACCGCATCGAGCGCGTGGCCGAAGGCTTCCATGCGCGGGTGGTGCAGCACGAGTGCGACCACCTGCAGGGCATTCTGTATCCGATGCGGATCAAGGACTTCAGGCAGTTTGGGTTTACGGAGGTGTTGTTTCCGGATCTGCCGCCAAATAGCGACGATTGACGAGCTGTGCGGCGTGGTATCGAACTCGCGCAAGGCGCAAAAAAACCGGTCCCCAAGGACCGGTTTTTTTGTGTCGGCAAATTCCGGAATCAGAACTTCTCAAACTGCCCCAGGAACCGCCACTTGCCCGGCGGCAGGTCCCCCAGCACCACGCGCCCCATGCGCACGCGCTTGAGGCCGACCACCTGCAGCCCGACCTGTTCGCACATGCGGCGGATCTGGCGCTTGCGGCCTTCGCGCAGCACGAAGCGCAGCTGCTCCTCGTTCTGCCAGCTCACCTTGGCCGGCTTGAGCGGCACGCCATCCAGCGACAGCCCGTGGCGCAGCAGTTCGAGATCATCGGCCGGGAATTCCGCGCTGATATTGCGCTCGACCACGCCCTGCGGCGAGTGCCAGACCACGCGCACCAGGTATTCCTTCTCGACGGTCGAATCCTCGCCGATCAGCGCGCGCGCGACGCGGCCGTCCTGCGTCAGCACCAGCAGGCCGGTTGAGTCGATATCGAGGCGGCCCGCCGGGGCCAGGCTCTTGCGTTGCCACGGGGCAAAGCGCTTGCGCGTGGGGTCGCCTTCCCACTGGTTCTCGGGGGTGAACAGCACCGCGGCCGGCTCGTAGCCGTCTTCGGCCTGGCCGGAGACGTAGCCCACCGGCTTGTTCAGCAGCACCGTGACGCGCTCGCCCTGTTCGGAGCGCGCTTCCTGCATGATCTCGATCTCGGCGTCGGGGCGGATGCGGCTGCCCAGTTCGGTCACGGGCTTGCCGTCGACCAGCACCCAGCCGTGCGGGATCCATTCGTCGGCTTCGCGGCGCGAGCACAGGCCCAGTTCGGACATGCGCTTGGACAGGCGCACCAGGCCGTCGTCGTGGCTGGACTCGGCGCGGGCGGGCTTTTCCTGGCGCGCGGCCGGTGCCTGCTGGCGTGCCGGGCCGGCGGTGCGGATGCGGTCGGCGGCGTCGCTGAAGCGGCGTGCCGGCGCGGTGCCTTCACGGCGGCGCTCGCCCGACGGCGCGCGACGCGGGCGCTGGTCGCCATCGCCATCGCCATAACGGCGCGGACGCGAGTCGGCGCCTTCGAAGCGGCGGGGACGGTTGTCGTCGTCGCCATAGCGGCGCGGGCGCGAGTCGGTGCCTTCGAAGCGGCGAGGGCGGTTCTCGTCATCGCCAACGCGGCGCGGACGCGATTCGGCGCCTTCGAAACGGCGGGGACGGTTGTTGTCCTCGCCAGCACGGCGCGGCGGACGCGAATCACCGCCCTCGAAACGGCGCGGCGGGCGCGCTTCGCCGCCTTCGAAACGGCGCGGACGTGCCTCGCCCCGGTCATCGCCCGTGCGGCGCGGCCGGTTGTCGTCGTCGCCAAAACGGCGCGGCGGGCGCGCTTCGCCGCCTTCGAAGCGGCGCGGGCGTGCCTCACCCCGGTCATCGCCCGTGCGGCGCGGGCGATTGTCGTCGTCGCCAAAACGGCGTGGCGGGCGCGCTTCGCCGCCTTCGAAGCGGCGCGGACGTGCCTCGCCCCGGTCGTCGCCATAACGGCGCGGACGGCCTTCGTCATCGCCGAAGCGGCGCGGACGCGCCTGGCGTTCGCCGTCAGCGGGACGCGGCGCGCGGGGCGCGGCGCGCTGGGCTGCGCCGGCCTGCGCTTCGCCCTGGGCCGGACGGCCGCCGGTCTTGCCGCCGGCGCGCTCCTGGGCGCGCTTGATGCCTTCGGAGACGGCTTGCACGCGCTTGCGGTTCAGGTCGGACACGCGCACGGGGCGGGTGCCGGTCTTGCGCGCGGCCGTGCCGGTGTCGCTGGCGGCCTTGATACCTAGCGTCTTGCGCTTCTGCGAATTGCTGTCGGTCATATGTTGATGCTGCCCGCCCGCCTCAGATGGCGAGGGCGGCGAGCAAGTCCTGTTCAAGCTGAATCTGCAATCGGTTGTCGGCAGCCAGGCGGCTGCCCTCGACCAGGAACACGTCTTCGACGCGTTCGCCCAGGGTGTTGATGCGTGCCGTGTGGACGGATACGCGATGCCGTGCCAGTACGCGGGCGATGGCGTACAGCAGGCCGGTGCGGTCGTTGGCGGACAGCGACAGCAGGTAATACTGGCCGCGCTCGTCGGGGCGCAGGTCCACGCGCGGCTTGATCGGGAAGCTGCGCGACTGGCGCGACAGCCGCCCCTGCGTGGGTTCGGGCAGTGCGCCTTGCAGGCGCAGCCGCTCGCACAGTTCGTGCTCGACCAGCGCGATGATGTCGCGGTAGCTGCCGCCGTCGCCGGCCATGCCGGGGTCGGTGACCTGGAACGTGTCCAGCGCGTAGCCGTGGCGCGTGGTGTGGATCTTGGCGTCCTGGATCGAGAACGCCTTGCGCTCGAAGTAGCCGCAGATGCGCGCGAACAGGTCGGGCTGGTCCTTGACATAGACCGCCACCTGCAGGCCTTCGCCGGCGGGGGAAACGCGTGCCTTGACCACCGGCGTGGGGCTGTCCACCTTGTTGTACAGGTGGCGCGTGAGCCAGGCGATATCGTGCGAATCGTGGCGCAGGAAGAAGGCCACGTCGAGCTGCGCCCACAGGGACTTGCCCAGCGCCGGGTCGAAGGCCTTCAGGCGCAGCTCGGAGATGGTGTCCTCCTTGCGCTGCGACCACAGCGAATGCGAATCCACGCGCGCGCCGCCGAGCACGCGCAGCGTGATGTGGTACAGGTCTTCCAGCAGCTTGCCCTTCCACGCGTTCCATACCTTGGGGCTGGTGCCGCGGATGTCGGCCACGGTCAGCAGGTAGAGCGCGGTCAGGTAGCGTTCGCTGCCGACCACGCGGGCAAAGGCGTGGATCACGTCGGGATCGGTCAGATCCTGCTTCTGCGCCACGTGGCTCATGGTCAGGTGGTGCTCGACCAGCCAGCAGACCAGGTCGGCGTCTTCGCGCGCAATGCCGTGCTGCTTGCAGAAGCGGCGCGCATCCACGGTGCCAAGCTTCGAGTGGTCGCCGCCGCGGCCCTTGGCGATGTCGTGGAACAGCGCTGCGACCCACAGCACCCACGGCTTGTCGAAGCTGGCCATCAGCTGGCTGCAGAACGGGAACTCGTGGGTGTGCTCGACGATGGCGAAGCGGCGCATGTTGCGCACCACCATCAGGATGTGCTGGTCCACGGTGTAGACGTGGAACAGGTCGTGCTGCATCTGGCCGACGATGCGCCGGAAGTTGATCAGGTAACGGCCCAGCACGCTGGTCTGGTTCATCAGGCGCAGCGCATGCGTGATGCCCTGCGGCTCCTGCATGATGGCCAGGAACAGGCGGCGGTTTTCCGGATCGTTGCGCCAGCCCGCGTTCATCACGGTGCGCGCGTTGTACAGCCCGCGCAGCGTGCGCGGCGACAGGCCTTTCACGCCGGGCGTGCGCTGGTACAGCAGGAAGGTTTCCAGGATCGCGTGCGGGTCGCGTTCATAGATGTCGTCGCTGGTGATCTCCAGCATGCCCTGGCGCTCGACAAAGCGCTCGTTGAGCACGCGCGTCACCTGAGACTCGCTCGGGAACAGCATCGCCTCGATGTTCAGCAGCAGCACGCTGTTGAGCTGCGTGACCGCCTTGGCCGCCCAGTAGTAGCGGCGCATCAGTTGTTCGCTGGCGCGCTTGTTGGTGGTCTGGCGATAGCCGAAGGACTCCGCCAGCGCGGTCTGCAGGTCGAATACCAGCACGTCCTGGCGCCGGCCGGCCACCAGGTGCAGGCGCGCGCGGATGGTCTTGAGCAGGCGCTCGTTGCGCGCCAGCTCCTGCGCTTCGCGCTGCGTCAGCAGGCCGCGCTCGAACAGTTCTTTCCAGCTGTCGCCCAGGCCCGCCGCCTTGGTCATCCACAGGATCACCTGCAGGTCGCGCAGGCCGCCGGGGCTTTCCTTGCAGTTGGGCTCGAGCGAGTAGGGAGTGTCCTGGTACTTGGCGTGGCGCTGGCGCATTTCCAGCAGCTTGGCCTGGAAGAACGCGGCCGGGTCCAGGTCGGCGAGGTAGCGCGTACGCATCGACTCGAACAGCTTGCGGCTGCCGGTCAGCAGCCGCGCTTCCAGTAGCGAGGTCTGGATGGTGACGTCCTGGCGCGACTCGCGGGTGCAATCGTCCACGGTGCGCACCGAAGAGCCGATCTCCAGCCCGAGGTCCCAGCACAGGCCGATAAAGCGCTCCAGGCGCCCGGTGGTGTCCTGGTCGGGCTCGGCGGGCAGCAACAGCAGCACGTCGACGTCGGAGTACGGCAGCAGCTCGCCGCGGCCATAGCCGCCCACCGCCACCAGCGCCGCGCCCGCGGGCATCCCCAGGCCGCGCCAGGCTTCCACCAGCCCGGCGTCGACGGCGCGGCGCAGCCGCGTGATCAGCGTGCCGACATTGGCGCTGATGTTGAAGTCGGCAAACAGCGCCTGCTTGTCGGCTTTGAGCTGGTCGCGCACGCGCGCGGCAAGCAGCAGTTCCGGCGTGGTGTCCATGGTGGTGGCGGGCTCGGCGAGCGGATTGGTGGGCACGGCTGGAAAAAGAAAGGCGCCCGGTCAGGCGCCCCTGGCTTCAGTGCGACCTCAGGCCGCGACGGAATCGGTGATAAAGGCCGGCGGCGCCGGGCTCCCGGCCGATACCGTGAGGACCTCGTAGCCGGTTTCCGTGACCAGCACGGTGTGCTCCCACTGCGCCGACAGGCTGCGGTCGCGGGTCTTGACCGTCCACTGGTCGGGCATGGTGCGGATATCGCGCTTGCCGGCGTTGATCATCGGCTCAATGGTGAAGATCATGCCGGCCTTGATCTCGGCGCCGGTGCCCGGGCGGCCGTAGTGCAGGATCTGCGGGTCTTCGTGGAAGTTCTTGCCGATGCCGTGGCCGCAGTACTCGCGCACCACGCTGTAGCCGGCGGCTTCGGCGTGTACCTGGATGGCGTGGCCGATGTCGCCCAGACGGGCGCCGTGGCGAACCTGCGCGATACCCTTCCACATGCATTCATAGGTCACCTGCGACAGGCGCTTGGCCAGGATCGAGCCCTCGCCGACGATGAACATGCGGCTGTTGTCGCCGTAGTAGCCTTCCTTGGTGATGACCGTGATGTCCAGGTTGATCGCGTCACCGTTCTTCAGCACGCGGTCGCCTGGAATGCCATGGCAGATCACGTCGTTGACCGAGGTGCAGATCGCGCCGGGGAAGGGCGGATAGCCGGGGGGAGCATAGTTCAGGCACGCCGACACAGTGCCTTGCACTTCACGCATGTAGGCGTGGCACAGGCGGTCGATTTCGCCGGTGGTGATACCTGGCTGGACGAAGGGCGTGATGTAGTCGAGGACCTCGGACCCAAGGCGGCAAGCCACGCGCATCTGGGCGATGTCTTCGGCGGTGTTCAGGTGAATGCTCATGCTACGTCGCCAAAAAGTGAAGGCGAGGCCACTGGCCGCGCCGAAATCGAAAGGTCAATGTAGGATTATCGCACCATCGGGGCCAGATCGCAGCCTGTGCGCGCCCGTCCCGGGCTGAGTCCGCAGGGCGCCAGGAAGCCGGGCGGCTTGAGCGGGCCGCACTTTTGTTGCTACAATAGCGGGCTGACTTGGTTGCGGCGCAGCATTGCGTGCGCCAGGCCGGTATTTTGCAGGATTATTCCTGCTGTCGTTTGAAATCGCTGGCCCGCCTATCCGGGGTGTTCCTTTTCAGGAATGTCGGGGCGGGCTTCAGACCTAACCCTCTGGAGTTTTACATGTCCGTTACCATGCGCGAAATGCTGGAAGCTGGTTGCCACTTCGGCCACCAGACCCGCTTCTGGAACCCGAAGATGGCCCCCTTCATCTTCGGCCATCGCAACAAGATCCACATCATCAACCTCGAAAAGACGTTGCCGATGTTCCAGGACGCAATGAAGTACGTGCGTCAGCTGGCAGCCAATCGCGGCACCATCCTTTTCGTGGGCACCAAGCGCCAGTCGCGCGAAATCCTGGCTGAAGAAGCAGGCCGTGCCGGCATGCCCTACGTCGACGCCCGCTGGCTCGGCGGCATGCTGACGAACTTCAAGACGGTCAAGATCTCGATCAAGCGCCTGAAGGACATGGAAGCCGCCAAGGAAGCCGGCGCGCTGGAAACCATGAGCAAGAAGGAAGCGCTGATGTTCGAGCGCGAAATGCTCAAGCTGGAAAAGTCGATCGGCGGCATCAAGGACATGGGCGGCGTTCCGGACGCGATCTTCGTGGTCGACGTCGGCTACCACAAGATTGCCGTGACCGAAGCCAACAAGCTGGGCGTGCCCGTGATCGGCGTGGTTGATACCAACCACTCGCCGGAAGGCATCGACTACGTGATCCCGGGCAACGACGACTCGAGCAAGGCCGTGGCCCTGTACGTGCGCGGCGTGGCTGACGCGATCCTGGAAGGCCGTGCCAACGCGGTGCAGGAAGTGGTTGAAGCCGCTCGCGGCGGCGACGACGAATTCGTCGAAGTGCAGGAAGGCTGATTGCCCGCCGCCTGATTGCCGCAAAGGAACCCGCTAGCGCGCATCGTCACCGCACGACAGACAAGCAACGCTTGCCGCCCGTCACCACGGGCTGCGCGCAAGGCGAAAGCCGGGGTACGCCGGCAACCGGGCAAGAAGGGCAATAAAAAGGGGGCACATCTGGCGCCCCCTTTTTTTGAATTTGAATTGTTGTCATCCGCCGCAGGCAGTATCTGCCGCGGGTGTGCTGTAGACCCACCGACCGGGTGCCGCAGGCGACTGCCGGCAGCCGGCGTGAACCATTCAAGGAGTGACAAATGGCGGCAATTACCGCAAGCATGGTTGCAGAACTGCGCGCGAAGACCGACGCGCCGATGATGGAATGCAAGAAGGCCCTGACCGAGGCCGACGGCGACCTGGACAAGGCCGAAGAGCTGCTGCGCGTCAAGCTGGGCAACAAGGCCAGCAAGGCCGCCTCGCGCGTGACCGCCGAAGGCGTGGTCGCATCGTTCATCGACGGCACCACCGGCGTGCTGGTCGAACTGAACTGCGAGACCGATTTCGTCTCCAAGAATGACGACTTCCTGGCGTTCTCGGCCAAGGTCGCCGAACTGATCGCCAAGCAGAACCCGGCCGACGTGGCCGCCCTGTCGGCGCTGGAAATCGACGGCGTGAGCGTTGAAGCCACCCGCACGGCCCTGATCGGCAAGATCGGCGAGAACCTGACGATCCGCCGCTTTGCCCGCTACGCCAACGGCGGCAAGCTGGTTTCGTACCTGCACGGCACCCGCATCGGCGTGATGGTCGAGTTCGATGGCGACGAAGCCGCCGCCAAGGACGTGGCCATGCACGTGGCCGCCATGAAGCCGGTGTCGCTGTCGGCCGAGCAGGTCCCCGCCGACCTGATCGCCAAGGAGCGCAGCATTGCCGAGCAGAAGGCTGCCGAGTCGGGCAAGCCGGCCGAGATCGTCGCCAAGATGGTCGAGGGTTCGGTGCAGAAGTACCTGAAGGAAGTCTCGCTGTTCAACCAGCCGTTCGTGAAGAACGACAAGCAGACGGTTGAGCAGATGCTGAAGGCCGCCAACACGACCGTGAAGGGCTTCACCCTGTTCGTGGTCGGCGAAGGCATCGAGAAGAAGCAGGACGACTTCGCCGCTGAAGTGGCCGCCCAGGTGGCCGCTGCCCAGAAGGGCTGATGTCCGGGGCGCTGCGGACTGCCCGTTCGGGCTGGTCCGGGCGCCTATAATGCCGCAGGGGCGCCGTAAGGTGCCCCTCTGCATAAGTAGTGCGACGCTGCGCATGCCGCGTTGCACTGCAGCAGCCAGTTTCCGTGGTGGTCCGGCAGTCCGGGGCACCCCGAAAACCGGCTTTTTTCCGCCGGCGGCACGAGGATCCGTGCCGCCGGTGCCAAAACATACGTCTCAAGATCGTCTCAACCGAGCGATTTGCTCCTGTCCGAGGGTGAACATGCCAGCCTACAAGCGCGTCCTTCTGAAACTGTCCGGTGAAGCCCTGATGGGCGACGATGCCTTCGGCATCAACCGCTCCACCATCGAGGCGATGGTGAACGACATTGCCGAGATCGTGAAGCTCGGCGTGCAGGTCGCGGTGGTCATCGGCGGCGGCAACATCTTCCGCGGCGTCGCCGGCGGCGCCGCTGGCATGGACCGCGCCACTGCCGACTACATGGGCATGCTGGCCACCATGATGAACGCACTGGCGCTGCAGGACGCGATGCGCCACGCCAATATCGAAGGCCGCGTGCAGTCCGCGCTGCGCATGGACCAGGTGGTCGAGCCCTATATCCGCCCGCGCGCGATCCGCCAGCTGGAAGAGGGCAAGGTGGTGATCTTCGCCGCCGGCACCGGCAACCCGTTCTTCACCACCGACACCGCCGCCGCGCTGCGTGGCTCGGAAATCGGTGCCGAGGTCGTGCTCAAGGCGACCAAGGTGGACGGCGTGTACACCGCCGACCCCAAGAAGGACCCGAGCGCGACGCGCTACACCACCATCAGCTTCGACGAGGCCATCTCGCGCAATCTGCAAGTGATGGACGCCACCGCCTTCGCCCTGTGCCGCGACCAGAAGCTGCCGATCAGGGTGTTCTCGATCGTCAAGCCGGGCGCGCTCAAGCGCATCATCCTGGGCGAGGACGAAGGTACGCTGGTGCACGTCTGAGGCAGGGCGCCAGACGCCGGACTGCTGGTATCCGGCCGGGCAAAGGGTAGAATGATTCATTTTCGATCCCCGCCAGGGGGATCATGGTTGGCTGATTTCCGGAGGTAAAAATGAGCGTCGCCGACACAAAGAAGAGCGTCGAGCAGAAAATGCAGAAGTCGATCGAAGCCTTCAAGGCCGATCTGGCGAAGATCCGCACTGGCCGTGCCCACACCGGCCTGCTCGACCACGTTCAGGTGGACTACTACGGCTCGATGGTTCCCATCAGCCAGGTCGCGGCAGTCGGCCTGGCCGATGCGCGTACCATCACGGTGCAGCCCTGGGAAAAGAAAATGGTGGGCGCGGTCGAGAAGGCCATCCGCGACTGCGACCTGGGCCTGAACCCGGCCACCATGGGTGAAGTGATCCGCGTGCCGATGCCCGCACTGACCGAAGAGCGCCGCAAGGAGCTGACCAAGGTCGTCAAGGGCGAGGCCGAGGGCGCCAAGGTTGCCGTTCGCAACCTGCGCCGCGATGCCAACGAGCAGTTCAAGAAGCTGGTCAAGGACAAGACCATCTCCGAGGACGACGAGCGCCGTGGCCAGGACGAAGTGCAGAAGCTGACCGACAAGTACGTGGCCGAGATCGACAAGATGGTCGCCGAGAAAGAGAAGGAGATCATGACGGTCTGACCCCGTCCCGGCATGGCCGGGGCAGTCAACGACCGTCTGCCATCATGCAGCACATCAGTTCAACGCTCGACGTACCCGATACCTCCTACGTCCCCCGCCACGTTGCCATCATCATGGACGGCAACGGCCGCTGGGCGACCCAGCGGCACCTGCCGCGCGTTGCCGGGCACACCCGGGGGCTGGACGCGGTGCGCGCGGTGGTGGAAGCCAGCGCCGCCCGCGGCGTGCAGTTCCTGACGCTGTTCGCCTTCAGTTCCGAGAACTGGCGGCGCCCGGCGGACGAGGTCTCGTTCCTGATGCGGCTGTTCATGATGGCCCTGCGGCGCGAAGTGGTGAAGATGCACGCCAACAACATCCGGCTGCGGGTGGTGGGCGACCTGGACCGCTTCAGCCCCCGCATCCAGCAGCTGATCCGCGATGCCGAGGCGCGCACGGCCGGCAACACCGGCCTGACCGTGACCATCGCCGCCAACTACGGCGGCCGCTGGGACCTGCTGCAGGCCATGCGCAAGATGCTGGCGCGCTCGCCCATGCTCGACCCGGCCTCGATCGACGAATCGGTGCTGGCGCCGCACCTGGCGATGGCCTATGCGCCGGAGCCGGATCTGTTCATCCGCACCGGCGGCGAACAGCGCATCAGCAACTTCCTGCTGTGGCAGCTGGCGTATTCCGAGTTGTATTTCACCGACGTTTTCTGGCCGGATTTCGACGCCGCGGAACTGGACAAGGCCTTCGCCTCGTACCGCCAGCGCGAACGCCGTTTCGGCCGCACCAGCGCACAGCTGGTCGCCCCGGGACTATCGGGTACGGCCTGAGCCTGGCTACTCCAACCTCTCACGGGACTGCAGCGCATGCTCCTCACCCGCGTCATCACCGCCCTGTGCCTGTTGCTGCTGATCCTGCCAATCCTGTTCCTGGCGCCGCCCGCGGCTCTGGCCGGGCTGGTGGCCGTGATCGTGCTGCTGGCCGGCTGGGAATTCGGCCGCCTGATCGGGCTGCGCGGGCCGTGGCCCTATGTCTATGCGCTGGCGTGCCTGATCGCGGCCATTGCCTGGCATGACCTGCCGCTGCGCCACGCCACCACCTGGCTGCTCGAAGCCGCGGTAGTCTGCTGGGGCGTTGCAGTGCTGCTGCTGGCGCGCGGTGTGCGCACCGCGACGCCGTCGTTTACCGCCCTGGGCGCGGTGCTGGGACTGGTGATGCTGCCCGCGTTCGCCCATGCCACCATGATCCTGCGCGGCGCCGGCATCGGCGTGCTGCTGACCGCGGCCGTGCTGGTGTGGGCGGCCGACATCGGCGCGTATTTCACCGGCAAGGCCATCGGCCGGCGCAAGCTGGCGCCTGGCATCAGCCCGGGCAAGTCGTGGGAGGGCGCCATCGGCGGCTGGCTGCTGGCGCTGGTGATCGGCCTGGCGCTCGCCGCCACCCATGCCTTTGCCCCGACCTGGTTCTCCGCGATGGGCGATCGCGGCGGGCTGGCCTACGTGGCGGTGCTGACCACGCTGCTGGTCGCCGCGAGCGTGGTCGGCGACCTGTTCGAATCGCTGCTCAAGCGCCAGGTCGGCAAGAAGGACAGCAGCCGGCTGCTGCCCGGCCATGGCGGCGTGCTGGACCGCATCGACGCCTTGCTGCCGGTGTTCCCGCTGGCGGCCCTGATGCTGATTTTTCTCTGAAGCCGTCTGCTATGCATCGCATTACCATCCTGGGCGCCACCGGCTCCATTGGCGAAAGCACGCTCGACGTCGTCAGGCGCCATGCCGACCGCTATGCGGTGCATGCGCTGACCGCCCACCGGCAGGTGCGCAAGCTGGCTGACCAGTGCGTTGAATTCCGCCCGGCCCGCGCCGTGGTGGGGACCGCCGAGGCAGCGCGCGAACTGGAAACCCTGCTGCGCGATGCCGGCGTGAAGACCGAGGTCAGCCACGGCGAAGCCGCGCTGGAATCCGTGGCCGCCGATGCGCAGACCGATTCGGTGATGGCCGCCATCGTCGGCGCCGCCGGCCTGCGCCCGACGCTGGCGGCAGCACGTGCCGGCAAGCGCGTGCTGCTGGCCAACAAGGAAGCGCTGGTGATGTCCGGGCGCATCTTCATGGATGCGGTGCGCGAGCACGGCGCCACCTTGCTGCCGATCGACAGCGAGCACAACGCCATCTTCCAGTGCCTGCCGGCCGACGATCCGCGCTACGGCAGGGGCGTTGCCAGGGTGCTGCTGACCGCGTCGGGCGGGCCGTTCCGCACGCGCGACCCGGCCACGCTGCACGATATCTCCCCCGACCAGGCCTGCGCCCATCCCAACTGGGTCATGGGCCGCAAGATCTCGGTCGATTCCGCCACCATGATGAACAAGGGCCTCGAAGTTATCGAGGCGCACTGGCTGTTCGGCGCCCCCGCCGAGCGCATCGAGGTACTGATCCATCCGCAGAGCATCGTGCATTCGATGGTGGCCTACACCGACGGCTCGGTGCTGGCGCAACTGGGCAACCCGGACATGCGCACGCCGATCGCCTATGGCCTGGCGTATCCGGAACGGATCGATGCGGGGGTCACGCCGCTGGACCTGACCGTGGCAGGAGGCTTGCATTTCGAGAAGCCGGACCTGGTGCGCTTCCCCTGCCTGGGTCTGGCTTTCGATGCATTGCGCGCCGGCGGTGTGGCGCCGGCGGCCCTCAATGCAGCCAACGAGGTGGCGGTCGAGGCATTCCTGGGCGGCAAAGTGCGCTTCACGGACATTGCCGATATCGTCCGGCAGGTGCTTGAAGCGACACCTCAGGGGCCTGCCGATACGCTCGAAGCGGTGCTGTCAGCCGACGCGCTGGCGCGCGAGGCAGCACGCGCGGGCGTGGCCGCCCTGGCTGCAAAGCGCTGATCCGGCGGGTCGGCTTGCCGCATCTGCGACAATAGCGGCTGCGGCGCCCCCGGATCCCCCGGGGCCCGGCGCGCCAGTCCAGCCATCGTTACCGACGTCCCGACTCCATGCAAACCGTACTCGCTTTCATCGTTGCCCTGTGCGTGCTGATCTATGTGCACGAAATGGGGCACTACCTCGCCGCGCGTGCCTGCGGCGTGAAGGTGCTGCGTTTCTCGATCGGCTTCGGGCGGCCCTTGCTGCGCTGGATTTCAAAAAGCCGCGACCGGACCGAATGGACGGTGGCGGCGATCCCGCTGGGCGGCTACGTCAAGATGCTGGACGAGCGCGAGGTCGATCCCGAGCGCGACACGCCGATCGACCCGGCCGACCTGCCGCGGGCTTTCAACCGCCAGCCGGTCGGCAAGCGCTTCGTGATCGTGGCGGCCGGCCCGCTGGCCAATTTTGCACTGGCAATCGTGCTGTATTTCGCGCTCTTTGCCGGCGGCATGCGCGAGCCCGTGCCGGTGGTGGCGGCGCCCGCGGCCGGCACCATGGCGGCGCAGGCCGGCGTGCGCGAAGGCGACCGGGTGCTGTCGCTGACCGCCAATGACCATACCGAAGCGGTGCGCTCCTGGAATGACCTGCGCATGGCCGTATTCGCCGAGGGCTTTGGCGATGCGCGCGCCGTGCTGCGCGTGCGCGGCGCCGACGGGGCCGAGCGCGACGTAACGCTGCCGCGCCTGCCCAATACCGGCGGCAATCCCGAGCAGGATCCGCTGGCCACGCTGGGCCTGAACCTGAAGGGCGGGCCGGTGACGATTACCGAGGTGCTGCCGGACTCGGCCGCAGAGCGCGCCGGACTGAAAAAGGACGACCGCATCGTTGCCTGGCAGGGCAGCCCGCTCACGCAGGCCAGCGCGCTGATCAAGGCGGTGCGCAGCCAGCCCGGCCAGACCGTGACACTGGGCATCGAGCGCGACGGCAAGCGCCTGGACGTGCCGGTGACGCTAGACACCGCCGTGGCGCGCGATGGCGCCAAGGACGCGAGCGGCGCCACCGCGGCGCCGGCGGGCAAGCTCGGCGCGGCGCTCAGCCAGGCGGTGCAGATGGAAACCGTGCGCTACCGGCCGGACCAGGCGCTGGCGCGTGCGGCCGGCCAGGTCTGGGACACCAGCGCGCTCTCGCTCAAGCTGCTGGGCAAGATGCTGGTGGGGCAGGCTTCGCTGCAGAACCTGAGCGGCCCGCTGACCGTGGCGGACTACGCGGGGCGTGCCGCAAACCTGGGCCTGCAGGCCTTTGTCAGCTTCCTGGCACTGGTCAGCGTAAGCCTTGGTGTACTCAATTTGTTACCCATTCCGGTTCTGGATGGGGGGCATTTGCTGTATTATTGCGTGGAATTTTTGACTGGCCGGCCCGTCCCAGACCACTGGCAGGCAATGCTGCAGAAGGTTGGCATCGCCTGCATCTTGCTCCTGACTTCGCTCGCTTTGTTCAATGACGTCAGCCGAATGTTTCTGGCGAACGGCTAGAAACGTGTATCGGCAAGGGGGCGGTGGTGTCGTCGGGCACCGTCGCCAGGGACGCCATTTGCCAGGCGCAGTCCAATAAGGCATCGGAGCGCAATCCTGGATGGAATCAAAGAGGGGATCAACATTGATCAGACATAAGCGCATTTCGCTGGGCTTGCTGGCGAGTGCCGTTATTGCAGCCTGGAGCCCGGCGGGCTGGGCTGCCGATCCGTTCGTCGTCAGGGACATCCGCGTTGAGGGCCTGCAACGCGTCGAGCCGGGTACCGTGTTTGGCTACCTGCCGGTGCGCGTCGGTGAGACCTTCACCGATGACAAGGGCGCCGACGCCATCCGTGCCCTCTACAATACCGGCTTCTTCAAGGACGTGCAGATCCGCGCCGAGGAAGGCGTGCTGGTGGTCCAGGTCGAAGAGCGGCCGGCGATCTCGCAGCTCGAATTCGTCGGCATCAAGGAATTCGACAAGGACACGCTGCGCCGTTCGCTGCGTGCCGTTGGCGTGGCCGAAGCCCGTTACTACGACAAGGCACTGATCGACAAGGCCGAGCAGGAGCTCAAGCGCCAGTACGTCGCGCGCGGCTACTATGCCGCCGACGTGCAGACCACGATCACGCCGGTGGACCGCAACCGCGTCTCGGTCGTGTTCAACGTGGATGAAGGCCCGGTCGCCAAGATCCGCCAGATCAATATCGTCGGCAACAAGGCCTTCAAGGAAGGCACGCTGCGCGACGAAATGCAGCTGTCCACGCCGAACTGGCTGTCCTGGTACACCAAGAACGACCTGTATTCCAAGCAGAAGCTGACCGCCGACCTGGAAGCGCTGCGCTCGTTCTACCTGAACCGCGGCTACCTGGAGTTCGCGATCGAGTCGACCCAGGTGTCGATCACCCCGGACAAGAAGGACATCTTCCTGACGCTGAACATCAAGGAAGGCGACCAGTACAAGGTGTCCGATGTGCGCCTGGCGGGCGAGCTGCTCGGCAAGCAGGAGGAAATGGAAAAACTGCTGCAGCTGAAGAAGGGCGATATTTTCTCGTCCGAGAAGCTGACGCAGAGCACCAAGGCCATCACCGACCTGCTGGGCACCTACGGCTACGCGTTCACCACCATCAACCCGCAACCGCAGATCGACAAGGAAAAGCGTGAAGTCGCGCTGACCCTGATGGTCGACCCGGGCCGCCGCGTCTACGTGCGCCGCGTCAACGTGGTGGGCAACAGCAAGACCCGCGACGAAGTGGTGCGCCGCGAGATGCGCCAGATGGAAAGCTCGTGGTTCGACAGCGAGAAGCTCACGCAGTCGCAAGCCCGTATCAACCGTACCGGCTACTTCACCGACACCAACATCACCACCGAAGACGTGCCGGGCGCGCCCGACCAGGTCGATGTGAACGTCAACGTGACTGAAAAGCCGACCGGCCAGATCAGCCTGGGCGTGGGCTTCTCGTCCACCGACAAGCTGGTGCTGCAGGCCGGCCTGCGCCAGGACAACGTGTTCGGCTCCGGCACCAGCCTGGGCCTGGACGTGAACACCGCCAAGTCGTTCCGTACCATCGCGCTGACGCAGTACGACCCGTATTTCACGGTGGACGGCATCAGCCGCTCGACCGACATCTACTACCGTACTTCGCGCCCGCTGTACTACACCGGCGACCAGGACTACAAGATCGTGTCCGCCGGCGGTGGCTTCAAGTTCGGCGTGCCGTTCTCGGAAGTCGATACGGTGTTCTTCGGCATCGGCTATGAACGGACCCAGGTGTATACGTCGGTCAACACGCCGAGCCAGTACACCGACTGGCTGAACAAGATCGGCAAGAGCTCCGGCGACGGCATCAACAACTTCCCGTTCACCATCGGCTGGGCACGTGACCGCCGCGACAGCGCGCTGGTGCCGACCAAGGGACCGTACACCCAGGCCAACCTGGAAGTCGGGCTGCCGGGCGGCGATACGCAGTACTACCGCGCCAGCGTGCAGCAGCAGTACTTCTATCCGATCTCGAAGTCCTTCACGCTGGCACTGAACGGCGAAGTCGCTTACGGCCACGGCTACGGCAACACGCCGTTCCCGGTGTTCAAGTACTTCTACGCCGGTGGTATCGGCTCGGTGCGCGGCTACCAGACCAGCACGCTGGGCCCGAAGGACCAGAATGGCAACCCGGTGGGTGGTGCCTCGAAGATGATCGGCAACGTCGAGTTCATCTTCCCGCTGCCGGGCTCGGGCGTGGACCGCACGCTGCGCCTGTTCACGTTCTTTGACTTCGGTAATGTCTACCAGGAAGGTCAGCCGCTGAGCTTCAGCGAGCTGAAGTACTCGACCGGCTTCGGCATGTCGTGGTTGTCGCCGATTGGCCCGCTGAAGATCAGCATGGGCTTCCCGCTCAATCGCGACACCAACGACAAGGTCCAGCGCTTCCAGTTCCAGATCGGCACGGCATTCTGATTCTGATAAAGGATCTGTTTCAAATGATTACAACATCCAAGCTGGTCAAATCCCTGGGCGCCGCCGCGCTCGCCACGGCTGCCCTCTGCGCAGCGGCGCCGGCCTCGGCCCAGGAGGCGCGCATTGCGGCCGTGAACTCCGAACGCATCCTGCGCGACTCGCAGCCGGCCAAGGCTGCCCAGGTCAAGCTGGAGCAGGAATTCTCCAAGCGCGACCGCGAACTGCAGGACATGGCCCAGAAGATCAAGGGCATGGCCGACAAGCTCGACAAGGACACGGCCGTGCTGGCCGACTCCGACCGCCAGCGCCGCCAGCGCGAAGTGGCCGACCTTGACCGCGAGTTCCAGCGCAAGCAGCGCGAGTTCCGCGAGGACCTGAACCAGCGCCGCAATGAAGAGCTGGCACAGGTGCTGGAGCGCGCCAACCGCGTGATCCGCCAGCTGGCCGAGCAGCGCAAGTACGACCTGATCGTGCAGGAAGCGGTGTACGTGAACCCGCGCATCGACATCACCGACGACGTGATGAAGGCGCTGAACGCCGGCGCCCGCTAAGCCGCACCGGTTCTCACGTTCTTTCGTCTTTCGTTTTTTTAGGAAGTACCGCCATGCAGACACCCACACTGGGTCAGCTCGCCACCGAGAACGGCGCGCAGGTTGTGGGTGACCCCGACCTGGCGATCGTCGGCCTGGCCCCCCTGGACCAGGCCGGACCGGGCGAGCTCTCGTTCCTGTCCAATCCGCTCTACCTGCAGCAGGCGCTGGATTCGCAGGCCGGCGCCGTGATTGTCTCGGCTGCCGACCTCGAGCGCGTTCGCGCCGAGGGCAGGGCCGACGGCCGCAACTGGCTGGTGGCGCGCAATCCCTACGTATGCTTTGCCCGCGTGGCGCAGCGTTTTGACCGCGCCGCCAACACCGATACCCGCACCGGCATCGATCCGCGCGCGACCGTGGCGCCTGACGCGGTGGTGCCGGCTTCGTGCTACATCGGCCCCAACGTGGTGATCGAGCGCGGCGCGCGCCTGGGCGAGCGCGTGCGCATCCTGGCCAACGGCTATGTCGGCGCGCAGGCGGAGATCGGTGACGATTCGCTGCTCTATGCCAACGTTTCGGTCTACCACGGTTGCGTGGTCGGCGCCCGCGCCATCCTGCACAGCGGCGTGGTGATCGGCGCGGACGGCTTTGGCTTTGCGCCGGACATCAGCGCAACCGGCGTGGAATACGTAAAGATCCCGCAAACGGGACGCGCGGTGCTGGGCAATGACGTGGAGGTCGGCGCCAATACGGCAATCGACCGCGGCGCCATGGCCGACACCGTGATCGAGGACGGCTGCAAGATCGACAACCAGGTCCAGATCGCGCATAACGTGCGCGTCGGGGCCCATACGGTCATCGCTGGCTGCGCCGCGGTATCGGGCAGCACGCGCATCGGGCGCTTCTGCGTGATCGGCGGGGCGGCCAATTTTTCCGGCCACCTGAATATTGCCGACCGCACCACGGTGTCGGGCGGCACCTCGATCACCAAATCCATTACCAAGCCCGGGGGGCATTTCACCAGCGTCTTCCCGTTCCTGCCGCACGGCGAGTGGGAGCGCAATGCAGCCATCGTGCGCGGCCTGACCAGGCTGCGCGAACGGGTGGTGGCGCTGGAACGCCGCCTGCGCGGCCAGGCCGCCGGGTCCCAACCCTCACAAGACTAAAGAGAAATCATCATGAGCGCGGCCGAAATCGATATCCGCAAGATCCTCAAACTGCTGCCGCACCGGTACCCGTTCCTGCTGGTGGACCGTGTGCTGGAGTTCGAGGCGCAGAAGCGGATCAAGACGCTGAAGAATGTCACCATCAACGAACCGTACTTCCAGGGCCACTTCCCGGAACAGCCGGTGATGCCGGGCGTGATGATCCTGGAGGCGCTGGCGCAGTCGGCCGGCCTGCTGACCTTCGGCGCCGACATGGAGCGCAAGGAAGGCGCGCTGTACTACTTTGTCGGCATCGACGGGGCCCGCTTCAAGCAGGTGGTGTACCCGGGCGACCAGCTGCACATGAACGTGACAGTCGAACGCTATATCCGCGGCATCTGGAAGTTCAAGGCGTTCGCCACGGTGGACGACAAGGTGGCCTGCGAGGCAGAGCTGATGTGCACCGTGAAGCAGGCCGAGTGAGGCCGCCCGCGGCTGGCGGCAGCGCCGCCGGCTGACTGCCGCGCCCCCGTGCAGCGGGGGCAAGCGGCCCGGACGGGAACCATTGCCCCGCGCATTGGCCCATCCTTCACCAGACACACCAAAGGACAGGACGTATGACGCAAATCCACCCCACCGCGCTGGTCGACCCGAAAGCAGAGCTGGCATCCGACGTGACCGTCGGCCCGTTCTCCATCGTCGGCCCCAACGTGCGGATCGGCAGCGGCACCCGGGTCGGCTCGCATACGACGGTCGAGGGTTACACCACGATCGGCGAGGGCAACACGATCGGTCCTTACGCATCGGTCGGCGGCGTGCCGCAGGACATGAAGTACCGCAACGAGCCGACCCGGCTCGAGATCGGCGACCGCAACACCATCCGCGAATTCACCACGATCCACACCGGCACGGTGCAGGACCGCGGCCTGACCAGCCTCGGCAACGACAACTGGATCATGGCCTACGTGCATATCGCGCATGACTGCACGGTCGGCAACCACACCGTGTTTTCCAGCAACGCGCAGATCGCCGGCCACGTTGAAGTGGGCGACTGGGCGATCCTGGGCGGCATGAGCGGCGTGCACCAGTACGTGCGCATCGGCGCCCATGCGATGCTGGGCGGCGCCTCGGCGCTGGTGCAGGACGTGCCGCCGTTCGTGATCGCCGCCAGCGACAAGAGCGGCAACAAGGCCACGCCGCACGGCGTCAACGTCGAGGGGCTGCGCCGCCGCGGCTTCGACGCGGGCCAGATCGCCGCGCTGCGCCAGGCTTACAAGCTGCTTTACAAGTCCGACCTCAGCTTCGATGAGGCGCGCAACGAGATCACTGCCTTGCTGGGCCAGTCCGATGCCGGCACCGCGGCGCCGCTGCGCGCGTTCGTCGACTTCCTTGCCGCCACCCAGCGCGGCATCGTACGCTGAGACCGGACCGCAATGGTCGACGCCGCAATTCGGGGTGGCTTGCCCACAGGCAACGGTAGCGCTGCGGACAAGCGCGGCACCATCGCCATGGTCGCCGGCGAGGCCTCGGGCGACCTGCTGGCATCGTTGATGATGGGCGGGCTGCAGTCCCGCCTGGGCGATACGGTCGAGTACGCCGGCATCGGCGGCAAGCGCATGATGGCGCAGGGCTTCACCTCGCGCTGGCCGATGGAAACACTGTCGGTCAACGGCTATGTCGAGGTCCTGGGCTCGCTGCGCGAGATCCTGGCCACGCGGCGCGCGGTGCGCGACTGGCTGCTGGCCAATCCGCCGCAATGCTTTATCGGGGTTGACGCCCCGGACTTCAATTTCGGCCTGGAAGTGCCGCTGCGCCGTGCCGGCATCCCGGTGGTGCATTTTGTCAGCCCGTCGATCTGGGCCTGGCGCGGCGGGCGCATCCGCACCATCGCGCGCGCGGTGGACCACATCCTGTGCCTGTTCCCGTTCGAGCCGGAGATCTACGCCAAGGCCGGCATCCCGGCCACCTACGTGGGCCATCCGCTGGCTGACGTGATCCCGATGGTGCCCGACGTCGCCGGCGCGCGCGCCGAACTCGGCCTGCCGGCCGGGCACCGCATCGTCGCCGTGCTGCCGGGCAGCCGCCAGTCCGAAGTGCGCAACCTCGGCGCCACCTTCTTTGCCGCCATGGCTCGCATGCAGCGCATGGACCCGAACCTGGCGTTCGTGCTGCCGGTGGCGAGCGCGCAGCTGCGCGGCATCGTCGAGGAACTGCACGCGCAGTATCCAGAACTGCGCCTGACCATCGTCGACGGCAAGTCGCACCAGGCGATGGAGGCGGCCGACGTGGTGCTGCTGGCCAGCGGCACCGCCACGCTGGAAGCGGCGCTGTACAAGAAGCCCATGGTGATCTCGTACAAGGTGCCCTGGCTGACCGCGCAGATCATGAAGCGGCAGGGTTACCTGCCGTACGTGGGATTGCCTAATATCCTTTCAGGGCGCTTCGTCGTGCCGGAACTGCTGCAGGACGATGCCACGCCCGAGGCGCTGGCCCGCGAAACGCTGCTGCAGCTCAACGACGAGGGCAACACCGCCTTCCTCTACGAGCATTTCACCCGCATGCACGAGACGCTGAAGTGCAATACCGCGCAACTGGCCGCCGATGTGGTGGTGGATCTGATGCACAGCCGGGGGACCGTCTGATGGCGCGCCGCAATGCCGCTTCTCCCCAGATGGGCCTCGATCTCGCCCCGGCCGCTGCCGCCGTGCAGCGCCTGTGCGGCGTTGACGAAGCGGGCCGCGGCCCGCTGGCCGGGCCGGTCTATGCCGCCGCGGTGATCCTGGACCCGAAGCGTCCGATTCGCGGCTTGGCCGACTCCAAGATCCTGACTGCCGCCAAGCGCGAGCAGCTCTACGAAAAGATCTGCGAACGCGCGCTGGGCTGGCATATCGCCTTTGCCACGGTCGAGGAGATCGATACGCTCAACATCCTGCACGCGAGCATGCTGGCAATGCAGCGTGCCGTGCAGGGGCTGGCCGCCAGCGGCATCGTGCCGGACCTGGTGCAGGTCGATGGCAATCGTTGCCCGCAGGTGCCGTTCCCGGTCGAAGCCATTGTCCAGGGCGATGCGCTGGTCAAGGCGATCTCGGCGGCGTCGATCCTGGCCAAGGTGGCGCGCGACCGCGAGCTGAAGGTGCTGCACGAGCGCTATCCGCAGTACGGCTTCGATTCGCACGTCGGCTACGGCACGCCGCAGCATCTGGCTGCGCTGGCCGAGTTCGGCGCCACGCCGCACCACCGCCGTTCGTTTGCGCCCGTGCGCGAGGCGCTGCAGCAGCGGCCCATGTTCACCGCGGTGGCCGAAGTTACCGAAGTCATCGAAGTCACCGGGGCCAGCGCCTCGGTATCGGTCACGGTCGCGCCCTGAGGGGCAACCGGCGTATCCCGACAATTCCCGCATCGTGAAGCACGTCACCTCGCGCGACAACGCGCTGTTCAAGCATCTGAAGGCCTTGGCCACTTCCACGCACCAGCGCCGCAAGGCAGGGCAGTCGCTGCTCGACGGCGTGCACCTGGCGCAGGCCTATGTGGCCGCGCGCGGCCAGCCCGTCACCTGTGTGGTGTCGGAACGGCACTACGACCATGCCGAGGTGGCGCCGGTGCTGGCGCTGATCGAGGCCGACCGCGTGGTAGTGCTGGCCGATGCACTGTTCACGCAGATCAGCGGCGTGGTCAATGGCATCGATCTGATGCTGGTGATCGAGACGCCGGTCGGGCATCTGCCTGCGCGCATCGAGCAGGACTGCATCATCCTGGACGGGGTGCAGGATGCCGGCAATGTCGGCTCGATCCTGCGCAGCGCCGCCGCCGCCGGCATCCAGCATGCCTTCCTTGCCACCGGCTGTGCCTTTGCCTGGTCGGTCAAGACGCTGCGTGCTGGCATGGGTGCCAACTTTCACCTGAATATCGTCGAGCACTGCACGCTTGAGTCGCTTGCGCCGCGCCTCGCGGTGCCGCTGCTGGCGACTTCGTCGCACGCCGATGCCGCGGTATTCGAAACCGACCTGCGCGGGCCGGTGGCCTGGGTGGTCGGCAACGAGGGGGCAGGGGTCAGCGACGCCTGGATGGCGCACGTCACGCGCAAGGTGGGAATCCCGCAACCGGGCGGGCTGGAATCGCTGAACGTGGCGGCGGCGACCGCCATCTGCCTGTTCGAGGCAGTGCGCCAGCGGCGCGCCGCCTGAGGCTGCGCCGGCAGTGCAAAAAAAGCGGCCTGAGCGGCCGCTTCTTGCTTAGTAGTTGTCGCGATCGACCTTGATCTCCTGCAGGATCGTGGTCGCGATTTCCTCGATGGACTTGTGCGTCGATGACAGCCATTTGATGCCTTCGCGCCGCATCATGGCCTCGGCTTCGTTGACCTCGTAGCGGCAGTTTTCCAGCGCCGCGTACTTGCTGCCGGGGCGGCGCTCGTTGCGGATCTCGGTCAGGCGCTGCGGATCGATCGACAGGCCGAAGATCTTCGGCTTGAACGCATACAACGCCGACGGCAGCCGGCCGCGCTCGAAATCGTCGGGGATCAGCGGGTAATTGGCCGCCTTCAGCCCGTATTGCATGGCCAGGTAGAGGCTGGTCGGCGTCTTGCCGCTGCGCGACACGCCCACCAGGATCACATCGGCTTCTTCCAGGTTCTTGTGTGACTGGCCGTCATCATGCGCCAGCGAGAAGTTGATCGCCTCGATCCGGTTTTTGTAAGCCTCTGTATCAGCGTTCTGGTGGAAGCGGCCGATGGCGTGAGTCGACTTCAGCCCCAGTTCTTTCTCAAGCGGCTCGATGAAGGTCTGGAACATGTCCAGGATCATCGCCTTGGCGCGGCGCAGTGCCTTGTTCGCTTCCTGGTTGACCAGGGTGGTGAAGACGATGGGCGGCACGCCTTCGTTGTGGAATGCCTCATTGATCTTGCCGACGGCGATATGTGCCTTTTCCGGGGTATCGACGAAGGGCATGCGCACCTTGCGGAAGCGCATCTCGAACTGGGCCAGGATGGAGTGGCTGAACGTCTCCGCCGTGATGCCGGTGCCATCCGAGACGATGAACACGGTGCGGACCGCAGGGCGCTCGCTGGCCTGGGGCGCGGGAGCGGAGGGGGATTCAGGCTGCGTTCCAGGCTGGGACCCGGGCGTCGCCGTTCCGGGCGCTTCTGGCAGGGACATGGGGATGGCGCAATAAATAAATAGATTCAATCTTCCGCAGAAAAGTGCGGCGCAGCACGGTAGAATAGCGGCGATCTTTTCGCTAAGCAATTCCGCAGGGTGCCCGCCCATGGAACAATCCGGGCCCGGAATTGTCGACAATCTGCGCTACGCGATGAGAGCCGTAGCGCCAGGTCCGCAGCGCCAGTTCGGGGTTGCTTAGCCAAGCGATCAGTCCGGGAACAGAACTCCAAGAACATACCGGACATGGGCGACAAGTTTTCTACTTTGTTTTGAGGCTCTCATGACTAACCAGGCAGATAACGGCGCCTACGTGTTGCCGTTCGAGCAGTTGCGCATGGCTGACGTGGAAATCGTCGGCGGCAAGAATTCGTCGCTGGGCGAGATGATCTCCCAGCTGGCGGAGGCCGGCGTCCGAGTTCCCGGCGGCTTTGCCACCACCGCGCTCGCCTTCCGCGACTTCCTTGCCCACAACAACCTGACCGAGCGCATTTCCCAGCGCCTGAAGACCCTGAACGTCGACGACGTCAAGGCCCTGGCCGAGGCCGGTGCCGAGATCCGCGAGTGGGTCGCCTCCGCGCCGTTCCAGCCGCGCCTGGAACAGGAAATCCGTGAATCCTACGCCCGCGTGGCCGAGCGCGAAGGCGCCGAGGCCTCGTTCGCCGTGCGTTCGTCGGCCACCGCCGAAGACCTGCCCGACGCCTCGTTCGCCGGCCAGCAGGAGTCCTACCTGAACGTCAGCGGCATCGACGACGTGCTCGACAAGATCAAGCACGTGTTCGCGTCGCTGTACAACGACCGCGCCATTTCCTACCGCGTGCACAAGGGCTTTGCCCATGACGTGGTGGCACTGTCCGCCGGTATCCAGCGCATGGTCCGTTCGGACCTGGCCGCTTCGGGCGTGATGTTCACCATCGACACCGAATCCGGCTTCCCCGACGTGGTCTTCATCACCTCCAGCTACGGCCTGGGCGAAACGGTGGTGCAGGGCGCGGTCAACCCGGACGAGTTCTACGTCTTCAAGCCGACGCTGCAGGCCGGCAAGTACCCGATCATCCGCCGCTCGATCGGCTCCAAGCTGATCAAGATGGAATTCACCAAGCCGGGCGAAGCCGGCCGCGTGAAGACCGTCGACGTGCCGGGCGAACTGCGCAACCGCTACTCGATCAGCGACGAGGACGTGACCGAGCTGTCCCGCTACGCGATGATCATCGAGAAGCACTATGGCCGCCCGATGGACATCGAGTGGGGCAAGGACGGCAAGGATGGCAAGATCTACATCCTGCAGGCCCGCCCGGAAACGGTGAAGAGCCAGTCCGCCGGCAAGGCCGAGCTGCGCTTCAAGCTCAAGGGCACCGCCCCCGTGCTGACCAGCGGCCGCGCCATCGGCCAGAAGATCGGCACCGGCCCGGTGCGCGTGATCAACGACCCGTCCGAGATGGAACGCGTGCAGCCCGGCGACGTGCTGGTGGCCGACATGACCGACCCGAACTGGGAGCCGGTGATGAAGCGCGCCTCGGCCATCGTCACCAACCGTGGCGGCCGTACCTGCCACGCCGCCATCATCGCGCGTGAACTGGGCGTGCCGGCCGTGGTCGGCTGCGGCGATGCCACTGACATCCTCAAGGACGGCACGCTGGTAACCGTGTCTTGCGCCGAAGGCGACGAAGGCCGCATCTACGACGGCCTGCTGGAAACCGAAGTGACCGAAGTCCAGCGTGGCGACATGCCGGAAATCGACGTCAAGCTGATGATGAACGTGGGCAACCCGCAGCTGGCGTTCGACTTCGCGCAGATCCCGAACTGCGGCGTCGGCCTGGCCCGCCTGGAATTCATCATCAACAACAACATCGGCGTCCACCCGAAAGCCATCCTCGACTACCCGCAAGTCGATGCCGACCTGAAGAAGGCCGTGGAAAGCGTGGCCCGCGGCCATGCCAGCCCGCGCGCGTTCTACGTCGACAAGCTGGCCGAGGGCATCGCCACCATCGGCGCGGCCTTCTACCCGAAGCCCGTGATCGTGCGCCTGTCGGACTTCAAGTCCAACGAGTACAAGAAGCTGATCGGCGGTTCGCGCTACGAGCCGGACGAGGAAAACCCGATGCTGGGCTTCCGCGGCGCCTCGCGCTATATCGCCGACGACTTCGCCGAAGCGTTCGAGATGGAATGCAAGGCCATGAAGCGCGTGCGCGATGAAATGGGCCTGACCAACGTCGAGATCATGGTGCCGTTCGTGCGTACGCTGGGCCAGGCCGAGAAGGTCATCGAGCTGCTGGCCAAGCACGGCCTGAAGCGCGGCGAGAACGGCCTGCGCGTCATCATGATGTGCGAAGTGCCGTCCAACGCGATCCTGGCCGAAGAGTTCCTGCAGTACTTCGACGGCTTCTCGATCGGCTCGAACGACCTGACCCAGCTCACGCTGGGCCTGGACCGCGACTCCGGCATGGAGCTGCTGGCCAAGGACTTCGACGAGCGCGATCCGGCAGTGCGGTTCATGCTGTCGCGCGCCATCGAGGCGTGCCTCCGCCTGGACAAGTACGTCGGCATCTGCGGCCAGGGCCCTTCGGACCATCCGGACTTTGCCGAATGGCTGACCAAGGAAGGCATCAAGTCGATCTCGCTGAATCCGGACTCGGTGGTCGAGACCTGGCAAAAGCTGGCTTCCTGAAGCATTTGACGTCACAATAACGACATTGCCGGCGCCTTCTGGCAGCCGGCAGGCACCGGCCCTGCGTCAGGTGTTGCTACTGCCCCGCAGACGCTGAAAGGCGCTGCGGGGTTTTTACTTTTCGGGATGTATCTGGACGAACGGGAGCTTGGATGGCGTACTACATCTGGTTCGTGGCAGCGGTCGCGCTGGTGATCATCGAGATGAACACCGGCACCTTCTACCTGCTGATGGTGGCGGTGGGGCTGGCCGCCGGCGGCGTGGGGGCCTTGCTGGGATTGTCGCCGGCCGCGCAGACGCTGGTGGCGGCGCTGGTCGCTGCGGTGCTGATCGCAGGCCTGCGCCGCACCCGCTTTGGCAAGCTGCGGCGCGGCAACGCCGCCGCCGATCCCAACGTCAATATCGATATCGGCCAGGAGCTGGACGTGCCCGGCTGGGACGCCAACGGGCGCGCCCGCGTGCCGTACCGCGGCGCCGACTGGACCGTGGAGCTGGCGCCCAACTGTGCCGCCGCACCAGGACGCCACCGCATCGTCGCGGTGCGCGGCAGCACCCTGGTCGTGTCTCCCCGCTGAAACCCTGTCTTAATGCGCAGCGCGGCAATTGTCGCGCTGCGATCCGCCTGCCGCCGCCTGGCGGCTCCGTACTGCTGTCTTCTGTCTGGAGGGTCGTTACATGCTCGCATTTCAGCTTGGTTTGTTGCCGCTGATCATCCTCATTGCCGTTATCGTGCTGATTGCCAAGGGCATCAAGATCGTGCCGCAGCAGCATGCCTGGGTGCTCGAGCGCCTGGGCCGCTACCACGCGACGCTGACGCCGGGGCTGTCGATCGTGGTGCCGTTCGTCGACCGCGTCGCCTACAAGCACGTGCTCAAGGAAATCCCGCTGGACGTGCCCAGCCAGGTCTGCATCACCAAGGACAACACCCAGCTGCAGGTCGATGGCGTGCTGTACTTCCAGGTCACGGACCCGATGAAGGCATCGTACGGATCGAGCAATTTCGTGGTGGCGATCACGCAGCTGTCGCAGACCACGCTGCGCTCGGTGATCGGCAAGCTGGAGCTCGACAAGACCTTCGAGGAGCGCGAGTTCATCAACCACAGCGTGGTCAACGCGCTGGACGAGGCCGCATCCAACTGGGGCGTCAAGGTGCTGCGCTACGAGATCAAGGACCTGACCCCGCCCAAGGAGATCCTGCACGCGATGCAGGCGCAGATCACCGCCGAACGTGAAAAGCGCGCGCTGATCGCGGCGTCGGAGGGCAAGCGCCAGGAGCAGATCAACCTGGCCACGGGCGCGCGCGAGGCGGCGATCCAGAAGTCAGAGGGCGAGCGGCAGGCCGCCATCAACACGGCCCAGGGCGAGGCGAGCGCGATCCTGGCGGTGGCCGAGGCCAACGCGCAGGCGATCCAGAAGATCGGCAATGCGATCCGCACCGAAGGTGGCATGGATGCGGTCAACCTGAAGGTGGCTGAGGAATACGTGGCCGCCTTCGGCAACCTGGCCAAGCAGGGCAATACGCTGATCGTGCCGGGCAATATGGGCGACATGAGCAGCATGATCGCGGCCGCCCTGCAGATCGTGAAGGGGCAGCAGAAGGCTGCCTGAAGGGGCTGACGGACACGCCGCGGCAGCGCGGCGCCGGGGCTCAGTCCTTGGCGTCGCCCTTCATGATGCGGGCCTTCTCGCGCTGCCAGTCGCGCTGTTTCTCGGTCTCGCGCTTGTCGAACTGCTTCTTGCCCTTGGCCAGGCCGATCTCGCATTTGACGCGGCCGCGCGTGTAGTGCAGGTTCAGCGGGACCAGGGTATAGCCGCGCTGCTCGACCTTGCCGATCAGCTTCTTGATCTCGTCGGCCTTGAGCAGCAGCTTGCGGGTGCGCACCGGGTCGGGATTGACGTGGGTGGAGGCGCTTTGCAGCGGGCTGATATGGGCGCCGATCAGGAACATCTCGGCATCGCGCACCACCACGTAGCCCTCCTTGATCTGCACGCGGTTGGCCCGGATCGCCTTGACTTCCCAGCCTTCCAGCACGATCCCGGCCTCATATCGCTCTTCGATGAAGTAGTCGAAAAAGGCCTTTTTGTTGTCTGCGATGGTCATGCGTGCGGGTGGGGGAACAATGAGTGGAATCCGGTCGGATCGCTGCAGTGCCGCATGGCGAGGTGCCGCCATGCGCCAGCGTCGGCTAAAATTGGCATTTTAGCAAACCAGCCCCGGTACCGGCTCATGCTGCCGCGCGTTGCGCACGGCGTGGCCGGAAGCCAGATTGCCCACTACATGGCAGACGTCCATAAATCCGTGCTGCTCGGCTACTCCGCCGCGCAGATGTACGACCTGGTCACGCGCGTGGAGGACTATCCCAAGTTCCTTCCATGGTGCGGTGGCGTGGAGGTGTTCGAGCAGACCGATACCATGCTCGACGCCAAGATCCATATCCACTTCAAGGGGATCCAGCAGTTCTTCCACACCCGCAATACGCAAGAACGCCCCACCCGCATCGACATGACCTTTGCCGACGGGCCGTTCAAGACCTTCAACGGCGCATGGCGCTTTACGCCCCTGCGCGAAGACGCCTGCAAGATCGAATTCCACCTGCACTATGAGTTTTCCAGCCTGCTGCTGGAAAAAATCATCGGCCCGGTCTTCAGCATGATTGCCAATACCTTTGTCGACGCCTTCGTCAAGCGGGCCGAGGTGGTCTATGTCGCCAACTGACGCCGGCGCGGGGGCGGTGCATATCGCGGTCTGCTATGCGCGGCCCGATAGCGTCTTCCTGAAGGAGATCGACGTGCCAGCCGGCACCACGATTGCCGCGGCCATAGTCGGCTCCGGGCTGCAGCAGGCCTGTCCGGAGGTGGACCCGTCGACCATGCGGGTGGGCATCTTCGGCAAGCTCAAGACGCCGGAGACGGTGGTGCGCGAAGGCGACCGCGTGGAGGTCTACCGGCCCTTGACCGCCGATCCCAAGCAGGCGCGCCGCAAGCGCGTGCAGAAGCAGCGCGCGGGCGGCACGCGCGAAGGCCAGAAGTGGTTGCGCGGCAGCGGTTGAGCCGAGCCTGCCAGGCATGCAAACGGGGCCGATGCGCCCCGTTTTTCTTTGGTTTCAGCTGCAGTTCTTCTCGAGGCTGGCGTTGGTCTTGAGCACCTCGGCCTGGCGCTGGTCGCTGTTCAGGTGCTGCAGCGAACCGTCCGGACCCGCCACCGCGGCGCGCATGCCTTGCTGCAGGCCGTTGGCGTAGTTGCGCAGCTGCGCGCAGCGGGCCTCGCGCTCGGCCGCCTCGCTTTCCTTGCGGGCCTCTTCGGTAGCGGCTTTCAGGCTGGCCTCGCGGCGCTTCTGGAAGGCTTCTTCGGGCGTCGGCGCCGGGGCCGCGGCGGGCTTGGCCGGAGCCGGGGCAGCAGGGGCGGGCGCCCCGGCATTGGCGGCCTCCACCGGCTGCAGCTCGCCGGCGAAGCGGCCCGGGGCGCGCAGCACCTTGGCTGCCGCCGCCGACGGCGGCACGTCGCTGTAGACCATGCGGCCGTTGGCGTCGCGCCATTGCCAGTAGGCAAGGGCCTGGACGGGAACGGCGAGAGTGGCGGCGGCAAGCAGGCACAGCGCGGACGATCGTTTCATGGCGAGGCGTCTTAAAGTGACTCGGAAGTAACTGGTGCGGCTGGAATCGTGCTGGGCCGCCGGCTGGGCGCATGGCGATGCCGCGGCAGGACAGCCGCGGCGATGGCTTGGCGCCCGCCCGGTATCAGGTGCGTAGCGCCGGTTTGACCCTGGTAAAGCTGTTGTTCGTGGCGCGTGTGACCCCCGCGCCATCGTTCGCTAGTCTACGCAGACTTGTCGGTGGCGTGCAAGCGCACCGACCAGGCCACGCCGACCATCAGCAACACAATGGCGGCGATTTCCAGCGGCCGCGGCCAGCGGTGGTCGAAGACAAAACCGTAGGCCAGCGCGAACAGCGTCTCGAACACGATCATCTGGCCCGACAGCGTCAGCGGCAGGCGCCGGCTGGCGATGTTCCACAGGTTGTTGCCGATCAGTGATGCGCCCAGCGCCACCGCGGCATTGACCATCCAGAACCACTGCCAGTCACGGCCACTGTCGCCCGCGGTCAGCGTGTCGCCCGCCAGCGCCCAGCCGATCACGGCCAGCACCGCCGACACCGCGCCGGTCGACAACCCGTACAGCGCCGACCATTCATTGCCGCTGTAGTGCGGGTTGCGCTGCAGGTAGCGTGCGTTATCGACCGCGTAGAGCGTCCAGCAGACCAGCGCGCCGGCTGCGCAGCAGACCCCGGCCAGTTTCTGCCAGACCGGCCGGACTGCCGCGCCGGCTGCCGCCGCGTGGGCGCTCTGGCCGCCGCCGAACAGGTCGATATTGATGCAGGCGATGCCGGCGGCCACCACCAGCAGCGGCCACGCCAGCCGCGACAGCGGCATGGCGCCGTGGTCGCGCCGGCCCATGATGGTGACCGAGATCGGCAGAATGCCGATGATCAGGGAGGTGGGACCCACCCCGGCGAGCTGCACGCCGAAGGCCAGCAGCACGTAGTAGAGCAGGTTGCCGGTGAAGGCCTGGCGCAGCAGCGCCACGCAGTCCGCCCGGGTCAGCTTGCGCGCGATGCGCTTCATCAGCGGCAGCGCGGCCACGAAGGCGACCAGGCCGTAGGCCAGGTAGCGGCCGATGGCCAGCTCCCACGGCGAGAACACGGGCAGCAGCTTGGGGGCGATAAAGACCATGCCCCAGAAGGCGCCTGCCAGCAGCCCGCACAATACGCCGATTCCCATGCTTCGCGTTCGCCCGAATAAAAGGACGACGAGCATAGCAGACCGCTTCCAGGAAAGCCCATTGCAGTGCATCAGCAAAGCGCGCATTCCTGTATAATTCGGTTTTGCGCCTAGAGGATTTGCTATGCGTCTTGTCCAGAAAGCACTCACATTCGATGACGTGCTGCTCGTCCCGGCCTATTCGGCCGTCCTTCCCCGGGATGTCTCCCTCCGCACCAGCCTGACCCGCTCCATTGAACTGAACATCCCGCTGGTATCCGCGGCGATGGACACAGTGACGGAAGCCCGCCTGGCGATTTCCATGGCGCAGGCCGGCGGTATCGGCATCGTCCACAAGAACCTGAAGCCCGCCGACCAGGCCCGCGAAGTCGCGCGCGTGAAGCGCTATGAGTCGGGCGTGCTGCGTGATCCGATCACCATTTCGCCGGACATGAAGGTCCGCGATGTGATCGCGCTGTCGCAGCAACATGGCATTTCCGGCTTCCCGGTGCTGGAAGGCAAGGCCGTGGTCGGCATCATCACCAACCGCGACCTGCGCTTCGAGGAAGAGCTCGACGCCCCGGTGCGCGCCAAGATGACGCCCCGCGAAAAGCTGGTGACCGTGGCCGAAGGCGCGACGCTGGAAGAAGCCAAGCGCCTGATGAACCGCCACCGCCTTGAGCGCGTGCTGGTGGTCAACCAGGCCTTCGAGCTGCGCGGCCTGATCACGGTGAAGGACATCCAGAAGGCAGTGGACAATCCGCTCGCCAGCAAGGACGAGCGCGGCCAGCTGCGCGTAGGCGCCGCGGTCGGCGTGGGCCCGGACAACGACGAGCGCGTCGAACTGCTGGTCAAGGCCGGCGTCGATGTGATTGTGGTGGATACGGCGCACGGCCATAGCCAGGGCGTGCTGGACCGCGTGCGCTGGGTCAAGCAGAACTTCCCGCAGGTGCAGGTGGTTGGCGGCAATATCGCCACCGGCGATGCCGCGCGTGCGCTGGTCGAGCATGGCGCCGACGGCGTCAAGGTCGGCATCGGCCCGGGCTCGATCTGCACCACGCGTATCGTTGCCGGCGTGGGCGTGCCCCAGATCACGGCGGTTTCCAACGTGGCCGAGGCCCTCAAGGGCACCGGCGTGCCGCTGATCGCTGACGGCGGCGTGCGCTACTCCGGCGATGTGGCCAAGGCCCTGGCGGCCGGCGCCCACACGGTGATGATGGGCGGCATGTTCTCGGGTACCGAGGAAGCGCCGGGCGAAACCTTCCTGTTCCAGGGCCGTTCGTTCAAGAGCTACCGCGGCATGGGTTCGGTGGGTGCGATGAAGGATGGCGCGGCAGACCGCTACTTCCAGGAAGACAACACCGCCAACGTCGACAAGCTGGTGCCGGAAGGCATTGAAGGCCGCGTGCCGTACAAGGGCTCGGTGATGGCGATCATCCACCAGCTGACCGGCGGCGTGCGTGCCTCGATGGGCTATTGCGGCAGCAAGTCGATTGCCGACTGGCACGAGAGCGCCCAGTTCGTCCAGATCACGGCAGCCGGCATGCGTGAATCGCACGTGCACGACGTGCAGATCACCAAGGAAGCGCCGAACTACCATATCGACTGAGGCGCAGCGGCTGCGCCCGTCGCCTCGCGGCGGTGCGCGGCCGCAACGTCGTCGGGGCGAGGGCGCATTGCCGCGGGCGGCGCCTTCGCCTGACCGGAATGCCATCCGGCCCGGCCGCTCGCCAAGCCGGTGTTGCCTGAACGTGGGCCGCACCCGCCGGCCGCACCATCGGCCAGGCCCATGACGAGGAGCGCCAATGAAGGTATTGCTGCGAGCCGTGCTGTTTTTTGATGCCCTGGTGGATTTGATGCTGGGCATCCTGCTGTTGATGTCCCCGTTCACCACGCTGTATGCGGCGCTGCAGTTGCCGCAGCCGCAACCGGCCCTGTTCGGGCAGCTGCTGGGCGTGGCACTGGTCGGCCTGGCCGCGCTGCTGTGGCAGGCAACATTCAACGGCCAGCTGACGGTGCCAGTGGCGCGCACAGCCGGCTATGTGAACCTGGCCAGCGCAGTGCTGATCATTGCCTGGATGGTGTTCATGGAACTGCCGCTGGTCGGCGCGGGCAAGATCTGGCTGCCGGTGATGGCAGTGGTGCTGGCGTTTTTTGCGCTGGTGCAGATTCCCGCTTCCAGGCGCGTGCGCAACCGCGAAAGGCAGCTGAAGGCCGAGCGCGCACTGCAGGAACAGGAACACAAGAAGGAAGTCCGCAAGGAACCCGGCGTCGCCCCCGCGGCGCGCCCAACGAATACCCCAGAATACCGGCGCGAGCCGGTCATCACGCCGCCGCCGGGCTATGGCCCCGGCACGGAAGTCGTGACCGAGCCCATTCCGGAAGACACGCCATCGGCCCATCATGCACGACAAAATCCTCATTCTTGATTTCGGCTCGCAGGTCACGCAGCTGATCGCCCGCCGCGTCCGCGAGGCGCACGTCTATTGCGAGATCCACCCGAACGACGTCTCCGACGACTTCGTCCGCGAGTTCGCCCCCAAGGCCATCATCCTGTCCGGCAGCCACGCCAGCACCTATGAAGACCACCAGCTGCGCGCGCCGCAAGCCGTGTGGGACCTGGGCGTGCCGGTGCTGGGCATCTGCTACGGCATGCAGACCATGGCCGTGCAGCTGGGCGGCAAGGTCGAGTGGAGCGACCAGCGCGAATTCGGCTACGCCGAGGTGCGCGCCCATGGCCACACCAACCTGCTCAAGGACATCGAGGATTTCCGCACGCCGGAAGGCCATGGCATGCTCAAGGTCTGGATGAGCCACGGCGACAAGGTTGCCGGCCTGCCGCCGGGCTTCAAGCTGATGGCCTCCACCCCCAGCTGCCCGATCGCCGGCATGGCCGACGAGGCGCGCGGCTACTACGCGGTGCAGTTCCACCCCGAGGTCACGCATACCGCCAAGGGCCGCCAGATGCTGGAGCGCTTCGTGCTCGGCATCGCCGGCTGCAAGCCTGACTGGGTCATGCGCGACCATATCGAGGAAGCAGTTGCCAAGATCCGCGAGCAGGTCGGCGATGAAGAAGTCATCCTGGGCCTGTCCGGCGGCGTCGACTCGTCGGTGGCCGCGGCGCTGATCCACCGCGCCATCGGCGATCAGCTCACCTGCGTGTTCGTCGACCACGGCCTGCTGCGCCAGGACGAAGGCAAGCTGGTGATGGAAATGTTTGTCGGCCGCCTGCACGCCAAGGTCGTGCATATCGACGCCTCCGATCAGTTCCTCGGCCATCTGGCCGGCGTGACCGATCCCGAGCAGAAGCGCAAGATCATCGGCCGCGAGTTCGTCGAAGTATTCCAGGCCGAGGCCAGGAAGCTGACCAACGCCAAGTGGCTGGCGCAGGGCACGATCTATCCGGACGTGGTGGAGTCGGGCGGCACCAAGACCAAGAAGGCCACCACCATCAAGAGCCACCACAACGTCGGCGGCCTGCCGGAAACGCTGGGCCTGAAGCTGCTGGAGCCGCTGCGCGACCTGTTCAAGGACGAAGTGCGCGAGCTGGGCGTGGCCCTGGGCCTGCCGCCGGAAATGGTCTACCGCCACCCGTTCCCGGGCCCGGGCCTGGGCGTGCGCATCCTGGGCGAAGTCAAGCGCGACTACGCCGACCTGCTGCGCCGCGCCGATGCGATCTTCATCGAAGAACTGCGCAAGACCATCGCCACCGAACAGGACGCCGCCGCAGGCCTGTGCGAGCCGGACCAGGTCGGCAAGAGCTGGTACGACCTGACCAGCCAGGCCTTCGCCGTGTTCCTGCCGGTCAAGTCCGTGGGCGTGATGGGCGACGGCCGCACCTACGACTACGTCGTGGCGCTGCGCGCGGTGCAGACCACCGATTTCATGACCGCGCACTGGGCGCACCTGCCCTATGCGCTGCTGGGCCGTTGCTCTAACCGGATCATTAACGAAGTACGTGGCCTGAACCGGGTTGTGTATGACGTGTCGGGGAAACCGCCGGCGACGATTGAGTGGGAGTAACGTGTAATCCGCTTTTAATCGAGCATACAGGGCGCCCTCGAGGCGCCTTGTCTTTTGGCTCCGCGCTTCGCGTTGCCGCGGCGGGGCTGGGCGGTGGTGTCGACTTCCCCTCCGTTCCCGCTTTAGTCCCTCGGACCTGTATTGATTGCATTGCGATACGCAAACAACGCCGGCGCACCACCGGTATGCAGGAACAACACCGGGCCATCCGAAGCAAAACGCCCGCGCGCGACGCCATCGAGCAAACCAGCCATCGCCTTCCCCGTATAGACGGGATCGAGCAACACACCTTCGGTACCTGCCAGGATGCGGATGGCCTCCAGTCCCGCCTGGTTGGGTTCACCATAGCGAGGTGCGAAGTACTCGTCCCACAACTCGACCTTCAGCCCTGCCGGCACCGCGACATCGAGCAGCGCGGCAGTCCCTTCGATCAGCCCAGCCACCTTCGGCGTTTGCGCCGCGACGCTGCGCGACACGGTAACGCCGACGACCGGTGTATCCGGCATCGCGTGTGCGAGCGCAAACGCAAGCCCGCCATGGGTTCCGGCACTGCCGGACGCCAGCACGACCGCCGAGAACGCAAGACCCATCTCCTCGGCTTGCTGCGCCAGCTCCAGGCCGGCACGTACATACCCCAATGCCCCCAGCGGATTGGACCCGCCGATTGGGATGACATACGGCTTGTGCCCCTCGCCACGCAGCCGTTCCGCAAGGGCTTGCAACTGTGCGTCGGCGTTGTCGAGACTAGTAACCGGCTCGGCCTGTGCGTCGAACAAATCGAGCAGCAGGCGGTTGCCGCTGTGCAGGTAGTCGCCGTCTGCCGTGCCGGTCGGGTTCTCCAGCAACGCGTTGCAGCGTAGCCCAAGACGGGCCGCCAGCGCCGCCGTCTGGCGGACATGATTCGACTGTATGGCTCCGGCCGTTACCAGCGTATCGGCGCCCTGGCGCAAGGCGTCAGCCGCCAGGAACTCAAGCTTGCGCAGCTTGTTTCCGCCAAACGCAAGTGGTGTGGTGTCATCCCGCTTGACGTAGATATCGCGCCCGAGCATCCCGGACAGGCGATCAAGCTTTTGCAGGGGCGTGACCGCGCCGACCAGATCGAGGCGGGAGAAAGCGGCAAGGCGATCCGAGATCTTCATGATTTCGACTTTGGGGGAGGTGGACCAGGACGGTGCGGCGGCGGGCGTTGTCAGCGGGAACCTTGATCGCCCCCGACCGCCCCCGCCTTTATGCAAGCGGGTGTGAGTCAATGCAGGATCTTTGCGAGAAACTCCTTCGCACGGGCCGACTTCGGGTCGCCGAAGAAGGCGTCCTTGCCGGTATCCTCGACGATGGCGCCGCCATCCATGAAAATTACGCGGCTGGCGACCTTCTTCGCGAACCCCATTTCATGGGTGACGCAGATCATCGTCATGCCCTCGCGTGCCAGTTCGACCATGACGTCCAGCACCTCATTGATCATTTCGGGATCGAGCGCCGATGTCGGTTCGTCGAACAGCATGGCGATCGGATCCATCGACAGCGCGCGTGCAATGGCAACGCGCTGTTGCTGCCCGCCCGAAAGCTGCCCGGGGTATTTCCGCGCATGCGCTTTCAGGCCGACGCGCTCGAGCAGGCGCATGCCGTTCTCCTGTGCTTCCTCTTTGCGGCGTTTCAACACTTTGACCTGCGCCAGGGACAGGTTGTCGAGAATGGACAGATGCGGGAACAGCTCAAAATGCTGAAACACCATGCCAACCCGCGCACGCAACTGGGCGAGCTTGATCTTCGGATCACCGACCATTACCCCGTCCACACTGATCCGGCCCTGCTGAAACGGCTCGAGGCCGTTGACCGTTTTGATCAGCGTGGATTTTCCTGATCCGGAAGGGCCGCAGATGACCACGACCTCGCCTTTTTCTACCTGGGTGCTGCACGCATCAAGCACCTTGAACTGACCGTACCACTTCGATACGCCTTCGAGCGCGATCATCGTTTTGTCTCCTACTTGCAGATTGCATTCTTCGGGTTTCCGACCCGTTAGATCAACGCGTCACAGGCAGTGTCAGACGCGCCTCGAGGCGTCGCTGTGCCCATGACAATCCGGTGCTGAACAGCCAGTAGATCGCTGCTACCGACAGATACAAGGGAAGCGGTTGGAACGTTGATGCGATGATTTCCTGGGACGACCTGAGCAACTCGGTCACGGTGATGACTGACACTAGCGACGTATCCTTGATCAGGCTGATGAGCGTGTTGCCGAGGCTTGGCACGGCGAGCCGCAGGGCCTGCGGGCAGACGATGTAACGCAGCGTCTGCAGATGGCCCAGCCCGAGGCTGTGCGCGGCGCTCCATTGCCCTCTGCCGATACCGAGAATCGCGCCGCGCATGCTTTCCGACAGGTACGCGCCGGCATTGGCCGTGAGGGTAAGAATGCCGGCGCTGGTGGGGTCCAGGGAAATGCCGAGGTCTGGCAGGCCATAGTAGACGACGAACATCTGGACCAGCAGCGGCGTCCCGCGCATGACACTGACATAGGCGCGCGCAATGCCGCCGAGGATTGGACTGGTGCTGATACCCATGATGGCGACCACGATCCCGACCAGCAGGCCGAAGACCATCGACGCCAGGGCAAATTTCACGGTGATCACTGCTCCGTGCAGGAGTACCGGCGATGCATGAATGACTAGATCAAGAGATTCCATGATTCGATCCGTAGAAGTGGCCGCGTGGCCGGCCAGGCCGAGGCCTGCAGCGATGGAAGGAGCCGGCCGGCGTGGCAGCGATTACTGGGCGACGGGTCTGCTGGCGTCGGTACCCAACCACTGGATGGACAGCTTGCGCAACGTGCCATCCTGCTGCAACGCGTTCAGTGCGTCGTCAATGGCTTTGGCAAACTTGGGATTGCCCTTGCGGAACGGGATTCCCATCTCAAGCTTCGTGCCAGCGAGCAGCGCGCCGGTGCGTAGCGGCATCTTGGAGTTCTTGATCAGGTATGGCAGCATCAGGCGGTCATTGAGGGCCGCATCGATGCGCCCGGCCGCCAGGTCACGCAGGTTTTCCGACGTACCCGGATAGGTCTGCACCAGGATACCCGGCACGGATTTCGCCAGTTCGGCATAGTTGCTGCCCAGCGTGACGCCGACGGATTTTCCCTTCAGCTCTTCAAGCGAATTGAACTCGCGCTTGTCATTGTTGCGCTGAAGTACCTGGACCGCGGAATAGACGTATGGCTGGGTAAAATCCAGAGCCTGGCGGCGCGCCGGCGTGATGCCCACCTGGTTGACGATGACGTCGAACTTGCCGGCTTGCAGGCCGGCAATGATGCCACTCCACTCGGTGGTGATGAACTGGACCTTGAGCCCCATCTTGTCGGCCACGGCTTTGGCTACGGCCACGTCAAAGCCGTCGAGCTGACCGTCGCCATTGCGATAGCCAAAGGGTGGGTAAGTGCCCTCCATGCCGACTTTCAGGACACCGCTGACTTTGACCGAATCCAGCAGATCTTCAGCGTGCACGGCGGGCGCCGTGACAATCAGGAGGGTCGCGATGCACGCGCTTTGCAACAGCAGCTTCAGGGATTTCATGTCTTGTCTCCAATGTAGGAATAGGTATTTTTTTGAGGGCACTGCTACTGCACGGCAAGTCTGCGGAACGCGGCTTCCAGGTCGGCGATCAAATCCTCCTTGGCCTCCAGGCCCACGTGCAATCGAAATGCCTGGCCGGCATACGGCCAGGCGGCTGCGGGGCGCTCCTCCCTGGGATCGAAGGGCATCACCAGACTCTCGAATCCGCCCCAGGAAAAGCCCAGGCGGAACAGCTTCAGGTCGTCGATGAAGGCACGGAACGCCTCACGCCCATATCCGGGCTTGAGCACGACGCTGAACAATCCTGAAGCCCCCGTGAAATCCCGACGCCAAAGGGCGTGGCCCGGCGCACCAGGGAGCCCGGGGTGCAATACCCGGGCCACCTCCGGGCGGCACGCCAGCCAATCGGCAATTGCCAGTCCGCTACGCTGATGCCGCTCAAGGCGCACGGCCATCGTCCGCAAGCCCCGCTGCGCGAGATAGACGTCGTCCGGGCCCGCGTGCTGGCCAGTGGCGAAGACATAGTCGCGCACCGTGTTCCATGACTCACGGTTGGTCGTGATCACACCCATCAAGGCGTCCGAATGCCCAACGATGTATTTCGTCCCCGCATGCACGGAGACGTCCACGCCGTGCTCGAATGGCTTGAAGAACAAGGGCGTGGCCCACGTGTTGTCGATGACGACGACCGCGCCATGCCGGTGTGCGACCTTCGCAATGGCAGGAATGTCCTGCATTTCGAACGTCTGCGAACCCGGTGACTCGGCGAACACGAGCGTCGTGGTCGGACGGAACAAGGCCGCGATGTCGGACCCAAGCGTGGGGTTGTAGAACGTCGCTGACACGTTGCAGCGGGCCAGTACCGTTTCGACGTAGTGGCGCGTCGGGCCATAGACGCTGTCGCTCACCAGAATGTGATCGCCGGCTTTGACGAATGCCATGATGGCGCTCGTACACGCCGCCAGGCCGGACGACACTAACAGCGAACGGTGCCCGCCTTCGAGCTGCGCGAGTGCGTTCTGCAACGCGAAGGTGGTCGGCGTGCCTTTGCGGCCGTACCACATGACATCCGTGTCGGCGCCCGACATGGCACGCCCGCGCGCTTCCATGTCGTCGAGATTGCGAAACGTCACCGTCGACGCATGGAAAACCGGCGGATTGACGACGCCGCCGAAATCGTCCGGATCGATCACGCCGTGCGAGAGGTAGGTATCGGGAGACATCCGGATTACCCTCGCCTCTCGCTGTTGACCATGTCGCCCAGGCGCTCCAGTCCCATGCGGAGATTGGGCTCGGGCGGGCCGAACGAAAAGCGCACCCAGCTTGCATCGATGTATTCGGTCGCGCGCTGGTTGCCCGGATTGACGTCGAAGAACCTGCCGGGCACGGTCATGACCATGCGCTTGAGACCCTCCGTAAAGAAGGTGTCCGCGGTGTTCAGCGGCGCGGGCAGCCGATGCACCCGGCCCCAGAGATAGAACGTGCCGTTGCCAGCGCATGGGATCTCGACACCCATGTCGGTCAGCGCGTCCAGCATGATGCGGCGCTTCCTGGCGAACATCTTCCGCAATGCGGACGTTTCCTGATCCGCACGGTCGCGTTGCAGTGCTTGCACGGCAAGCCGTTGCACGATCGTCGGCGGGCCGCCGTCGATGGCGCTTGCGGCACGGCTGATCATGTCGATCACCTCGGTCGGCCCCACCACCCAGCCCACGCGCAGGCCGGGGTAACGGTGATTCTTCGTCAAGCCGTCGACGATGACGACCGGGTCCGTTTCCACGTCCTCGACGAACTCGGCGGCAGATACCGGCTTGTCCGCGGGGGCATGGCCATCTTCGAACACGAAGTGCGAATAGAACTCGTCGAGCAGCATCCAGCAGCCCGTGTTGCGCGCCGCCGCCACATACTGTGCCAGTGCTTCCCCACGTACCACGGCCCCGGTGGGGTTGTTGGGATTGCTCCACAGCAGCGCGTCCAGCTCTTCCCTTGCGATCAGTCCTTCGAGCGCCTGCGCCGGGATGGCAAAGCCGTCTTCGGGCCCCACGGGCAGCGTGACCGGCGTGAAGCGATGACGGTGGTAAGCGATCAGATCTTCGTAGGCGGTGTAGTCGGGCACGACGTGGCCCAGACGAATTTCGCCCAGGGTGGCGAGCAGGCGCGACAGCGCAAGCCGCCCGCCGGACGCAATCGCGACATTGTCCTTCGTGTACTGCGATGCTTTGCCGCGACGATAGCGACGGTTGTAATCGTCCGCGACCGCCTGACGCAGCGCATCGATGCCGCCGACCGGCCCGTAGGCGCAATCTGCCACGTCGAACTGCAGTGAAGCCAGCCGTTCCGGCGCGCCTGCCATGGGCCCGATTTCAGGCTGCCCCTGGCCGAGGTTGCACCAGTCAGGATGACCGTTGCGGAAGCCGAGCTTGACGGCTTCGTGAACGACGTGGATCACGCCCATATAGGGGACCGGGCGTAGCAGGGAAGACGCTAGTGAGCTTGTCATGTTGTTGTCGAAGGGGGGCTTGTTTATCGGTGACGCGACGCCACGCGGTTGCGATGGGTGACCATGCGCTCATGCAGCCGGGAGATCGTGTTGCTGCCTGTGGCGACGAAGAGAAAAGGCAGCATGCCGTGCACGAGCGCCGCGATCGATGCGAACAGCATCGACGCGCCAAATGAAAACGACGACAACATATGCTGCAGATAGCTCTCGCCAACCGATGCCGGGTGCTCTTGGAAGAGCCGGAATATTGTTCTCATGGTGGGGGCGTCATCCGGTATTGCGCATCGTCCGATCCTGGATTGGAAAGCCGGCTTCGCGCTGTTTGTGAGAGAAATCATAGTGTTCGATTCCCGCAAAATGCTTCCATAAAAACCCGCCATATCGCTTCTAATTAGAAGAATTTTCTACTGGGATGGTGCAATGTAGAAATGCAGGCTCCGGCGTACTTTCCAGGTATCGCTGCGCGTCGAGCGCGGCCATGCAGCCCGTGCCGGCGCTGGTGATCGCCTGCCGATAGATGTGGTCCTGCACGTCGCCTGCCGCGAACACGCCCGGCACACTCGTGCCCGTGGCGTTGCCCGAGAGGCCGCCGTTGGTGACGATGTAGCCGTTCGTCATCTCGAGCTGGCCTCTGAAGAGATCGGTGTTCGGCTTGTGGCCGATGGCGATGAAAACGCCTTGGAGTGCGAGTTCGGTGGTCTCGCCGGTTTGCGCATGCCTGATGCGCAGGCCGGTCACGCCGGCCCCGTCGCCATTCACTTCGTCGAGCACGTGGTTCCATTTGATCTCGACAACACCTTGCTTCGCCTTCTCGAGCAGACGGTCGACCAGGATCGGCTCGGCGCGGAACTTGTCGCGGCGGTGGATCACCGTGACCTTCTTCGCGATGCCAGCCAGATACAGCGCTTCCTCGACCGCCGTATTGCCGCCGCCAACCACGGCTACATGCTGCTGCTGGTAAAAGAAGCCGTCGCAGGTCGCGCAAGCGGACACGCCGCGGCCCATGAAGGATTCCTCGGACGGCAGGCCGAGATACTGTGCGGACGCGCCTGTCGCGATGATCAGCGCGTCGCAGGTGTACTCGCCGGATTCGCCGATCAGGCGAATCGGCTTCCCGTCGAGCTTTGCCGTGTGGATGTGGTCGAACACGATCTCGGTGTTGAAGCGCTCCGCGTGATCGAGAAAGCGCTGCATCAGCTCTGGGCCCTGCACCCCTGTTGCATCCGCCGGCCAGTTTTCGACATCGGTCGTGGTCATCAACTGGCCGCCTTGCGCCAGGCCCGTGACGAGCACCGGCGACAAGTTGGCGCGCGCTGCATAGACGGCGGCGGTATAGCCGGCAGGGCCGGAACCGAGAATCAGGACCTTGGCGTGCTTGGGTGAAGACATTGGAGAATCCATAGCTTATTCAAGAGACTTCTGGCGATTGCCTGAAGCGATTGCTGAGCAGGTTCGAAGTCGAGGCCCGCCACGCATGGGCACCGCCAAGGTTGCGGCAGGCGATGCCGCCAATCGCAATGGTTGCGATCGGCGCGCGGGGCTGCATGGAAGGCCTCTTCACGCATGAGCCGGGCTGGCCTGTAGTCAGGAGGCGGGATGCGCCACACCGTACTGCGACGACAGGTATCGACGGATATGGTCGGGCGAATCGATAAAACGCGTCGGGCCGCTTACGTGAATCTCCACGCCGTCATCGACCGGCGCGCGCCCGGCGCCGAGCACCAGGACGGGGGCGGACTGGTTCGCCTCGCCGATCAGTTCGACAATTGCCATGCGAGGGCGGGACGCATCGATGTATTCGACATCCACTTCATTGCGCAACTGCGGGAAGAAGCCGAGCAGGCCTTCAACGGCAACGGAATCTCCACAATAGAACGGACCTTCCGAGCCTGAAAAAAAGCCGGGGCGAAGCATGAATAGTTTGTCTTTCACTTTCACTCTCTCTGCGGGTTGAAATTGCTGGCGGACGCGCGTCGCTTGCCGTATCGCGAACCACCGGCCACAGGATATGCAGCGCAAATTGAACCCACCAGTGGCACGAACGACAATTTGCGTAAAGATCGTGCCAACTTGATGGGAGTGGCTGCGATCAGGATCGCAGCCCACGCAACAGACATGGGGGAGAGTCTTGCGAGACGTAGAGCGGATGGGGCAAAATCAATCGCTGGTGGCATCAATGCCGGTTTCCGTCCTTATCGTGCCAAAGACCAAATCACAATCGTCTGCCAACGCAGGACTGGTTGCCGTCGTCGTGTATGACGGCCTGAGCCTCTTTGAATATGGCTGCGCCGTTGAAGTGTTCGGTCTGCCAAGACCTGAAATGGGTGACAGCTGGTATCGCTTCACGACCTGTTCCGCCGAATCGGGGAGGTTGCGCGGTTCGGGGGGCATCCAGGTACAGGCTGACGGTGGCCTCGAACTCCTGGCCAAAGCGAAGACCATCATCATTCCGGGGTGGCGCGGTATCGAAGCGGAGGTCCCGCCGGAACTTTGCCGCGCGTTGAGGAAGGCAAACAAACGCGGGGCGCGCGTCATGTCAATCTGCACGGGCGCCTTTGTCCTGGCGGCAGCGGGGTTGCTCGATGGAAAGCGTGCGACTACGCACTGGCGCCATGCCGCAGCACTCGCGGCGCGATATCCGGACGTCCACGTGGAAGCGGACGTGCTCTATGTCGATGCCGGCGATGTCCTCACGTCTGCCGGCAGTGCGGCGGGAATCGACTTGTGCCTCCACCTGATTCGCCGGGATCTTGGCCCGCGCGCTGCCAATCAGGTCGCACGCCGACTGGTCATGCCACCCCACCGCGAAGGCGGGCAGGCCCAGTATATCGACGAGCCGGTCTCAAAGCGTAGCGGCTCGTCGCTGGCACCCCTGGTGGACGCGGTGCGCGCAACATTGGACGAAGGCTGGTCGATTGTCAGAATGGCAAGGCAAACGGCGATGAGTGCCCGGACCTTTCAGCGGCACTTTGTCAGTACGATGGGGATGCCGCCAGGGGAGTGGCTGCTTACCGAGCGCCTGGGCCGGGCCAGGACGTTGCTCGAAGAGACCGATTTATCCGTGGATGAAATCGCGGTGCAAGTCGGCTTTGGTGCTGCAGCCACGTTGCGCAATCATTTCCGGACTCGGCTTGGAACCAGCCCGGGTTACTACAGGCGACGGTTCAGCGCATCCGAGGCACGCTGACTGGACTTTCTGATTGAGCAGCGCGAACAGCTTGCGCATGAGAGTCGAGGCAGCCGGACCCTTTAGCGCGATTTCGTTGGCACGTCAGCTGGCAGTATCTCGCGGGCGCGCAGAATTGCCGACATTGCGTTTGGCCATCCTGGTCGGCGGAGCGCGGACAGGGCGCTGGGCTGTCGCGGTGGCTTTCGCTGGCTATCGCCGGCCAGCGGAACAGGTTTGCGGTAGAAGTGGCGGTAGAACCCTGGGGCCGAATTAATGCCCTCCCGTTTTCAAGGGCAGCGAACGCCCGTCGATTTCCATTGATGGCAGCCCCAGGAGCGCGCGCGCCTGGGCCACTGTCGCCACGGGGCGCCCATATTCCTCGCACAAGGCTGCTACCTGGCTGACCAGCGCAGCGTTGGAGGGCGCCAGTGTCTGCTTGTCGAGCCGCACATTGTCTTCCAGGCCGGTGCGGCAATGGCCGCCCAGTTCGAGCGACCAGCGCGCCATCGTCAACTGGTCCCGGCCGATGCCAGCGCCGGTCCAGGTCGCATCGGGTGCCAGGCGCCGCAGGGTGTGCACGTAGAAGGCGAGCACCTCGCGATCGACCGGCATCGCATTTTTGATCCCCATCACGAACTGGATATGCAGCGCGCCGCCGATCTTGCCGGCCTGTTGCATGGCCACCGCCTGGAAGATCATCGACAGGTCGAAGGCCTCTATCTCGGGCTTGACGGCGTAGGCCTTCATTTCCGCGGCGAGCCAGTCCACCAGGTCTGGCGGATTGTCATAGACGCGGGTCGGGAAATTGACCGAGCCGGTGGCAAGCGATGCCATGTCCGGCCGCAGCGACAGCATCCCCCCTCGCTCCCTTCCCGCGCCGGAGCGGCCGCCGGTGGAGACCTGCGTGATGATTCCCGGCGCATGTTTGCGGATGCCCTCCAGCACGCGGGCAAAGCGGTCCGGCTCGGAGGAGGGCGTCTCGTCGTCATTGCGCACGTGCAGGTGGACTAGCGTGGCGCCCGCCTCGAAGGCGGCCTGGGTGGATTCGATCTGCTCGCTGACCGTGATCGGCACGGCAGGGTTGTCACGCTTGCGCGGCAGCGAGCCGGTGATGGCGACGGAGATGATGCAGGGCTGGGTCATGTCGGCTCCGGTAAGGATGTATGGCATCACGCCTGTGACAGGAAGCGGATCACCGCGTGCGAAAACGCCTCGGGCAACTCCCAGTTGGACAAATGCGCGGCGTTGAGCGCGAGGTATTCGGCGTCGGCAATGCCTTGCGCCAGCTCGCGGCCCTGTTCCGGCGTAGTGGCGGCATCCTGCACGCCCGCGATCACCAGCACGCGCGAGCGGATGCCTGGCAGCAGGCCGCGCAGGTCGGCATCGCGTACGGCGGCGCAGTTGGCGATATAGCCGTCGGGATCCGTGGGGGCGAGCATGGCGAGCACGGGCGCGATGTGCGCCGGATCGCCTGCCAGCGCGGCCGGCGTGAACCAGCGGGCCAGCACACCCTCGGCAATCGCCGCCATGCCCTCGTTGCGGACGCGCTCGATGCGCGTGTTCCAGCCGGACGCCGGGCCGATCAGCGCCGCGGTATTCGCCAGCACGAAGCGGCCGAAGCGTTCGGGATGATGGCGTGCCAGCCAGATGCCGGTCATGCCCCCCATCGACAGGCCGCAGAAGTGGGCGTGCTCGACACCGGCGTGGTCCATCACCGCCAGCACGTCGGCACCGAGCTCGGCCATGCCGAACGGCGCTGTCGGCACGCCGGAGGCGCCATGGCCGCGCGTGTCGTAGCGCAGCACGCGGAAGCGCTCCAGCAGCGCCGGCATCTGCGGGTCCCACATCGGCAGGGTGGTTCCCAGTGAGTTGGACAGGACCAGCACCGGCGCGCCGGCCGGACCGTGGAGTTCATAGTGAAGGCGAAGCCCGTCGCGGGTGGCAAAGCGCATGACGTGGGCTCCCTCAGCGGATCGATGAAGGATGCGGCGCCAGCGGCGTGACGGCGATCTTCATGTACGGGAACAGCGGCAGCCCCGACAGCAGCGTGTGCAGTGCCTCGTTGGACTCGACGTCGAACACGCTGTAGTTGGCATACTCGCCGACCACGCGATAGAGCTGCTGCCACTTGCCCTGGCGCTGCAGGTCCTGCGCATAGGTTTTCTCGCGCGCCTTGATGTCCTCCGCCTGCGCGGTGGGCATGTCGTGCGGCAGGTTTACGTCCATTCGTACCAGATACAGCATTGGTGTCTCCTCGCCTCGATTCTGATGGGGTCTGATTGCAGGGATTCAGGCGCGGTCGCGCCGGTAGTGGGCGAGCTTGTCCTCGTCCAGCGCCATGCCCAGGCCAGGGCCCTGCGGCAGGTGCAACGCGAAGTCGCGGTAGACGGGGCGCTCGGCCACGATGTCGTCCTTCAGCAGCAGCGGGCCGAACAGTTCGGTGCCCCACGCCAGTTGCGGCAGGGTCGCAAAGCCGTGGGCGGCGGCTATGGTGCCGATGCTGCCTTCGAGCATGGTGCCGCCATACAGCGCGATGCCGGCCGCATCGCCCACCGCGGCCGTGCGCAGCATGCCGAAGATGCCGCCCGACTTGGCGATCTTCAGTGCGAACACGTCGGCGCCGCCGATGCGGGCCAGTTCCATCGCATCCTCGGGCCCGCACACGGCTTCGTCGGCCATGATGGGCACGACGAAGCGCGCCGCCAGACGCGCCAGCGCGGCGCGTTGTTCGCGAGGCGTGGGCTGCTCGATCAGATCGATGCCGGCGGACTCCAGCATGGCAATGCCGGTGGCGGCATCCGCTTCGTTCCAGGCCTGGTTGACGTCCACCGTGACGCGCGCCCGCTCGCCCAGCGCGCGCTTGATCGCGGATACGTGCGCCACGTCCTCGCGCACGCTGCGCCGGCCGATCTTGAGCTTGAAGGTGTCGTGGCGGCGCTCGGCAAGCAGGCGCTCCGCCTCGTCGATGTCCCGCGCGGTGTCGCCGCTGGCCAGCGTCCACAGCACCGGCAGGGTGTCGCGTACGGCGCCGCCCAGCAGTGTCGCCAGCGGCACGCCGAGACGCTTGCCCTGCGCGTCCAGCAGCGCGGTCTCGAGCGCCGACTTGGCGAAGCGGTTACCGCGTGCGACCTTGCCGAGGCGCGCCATGGCGCCATGCACGTTGGCCGCATCCTGGCCCAGCAGCGCTGGTGCAAGGTAGCTGTCGATGGTCAGCTTGATGCCTTCGGGGCTCTCGTCGCCGTAGGAAAGACCACCGATGGTGGTCGCCTCGCCGAGGCCTTCGACGCCGTCGGCACAGCGCAGCCGGACGATCACCAGCGTCTGCCGCTGCATGGTCGCCATGGCGAGCTGGTGCGGCCGGATGGTCGGAAGATCGACCAGGATGGCCTCGATGGACTCGATGGCCGTGGTGCTTTGCTGCGTCGCCACTTTCATACCTTCCTGATGCAGTTGAACGTTGCACCGGAGTATGGAGGGCTATTTTTTGGGTGTCCAACACCGTTGGCGTCTGATTCCATACCTTCAGAGTATGGACCGCCCGTTGATCCCTAATCCTTCGGCGGCGGCAGGTAGGCCATGCCCTCATCCTCGTAGAGCTGGTAGATCATGTCCCGCAGCGAGCGCAGGTCGGCCGACTCGTCCAGCATGCGCGTGCTCATGATAATGGGCGACACCAGCTTGGGATCGTCCAGTTCCTTGTAGGTCACGTCGCCCCGCTTGAGCCCGTAGACGCTGCTCGGGACCACCGAGATGCCTTCGCCCATCGCCACCAGCCCGAGTGCGATCTGCAGCTCGCGCACCTCGTGCAGGCGGCGCGGCTTCAGGGCGCGGTCGTGGAAGGCGGCCAGCACCTGGTCGGCAAAGCTCGGGCGCGGCGCCTTGGGGAAGATGATGAGCGGCTCGCCGACCAGGTCGTGCAGCGCGAGCTCGGGCTTGGCGTCAGCCAGCGGATGGCCGACCGGAAGCGCCACGATCATGCGCTCCTCGCGCAGCACCACGCGCCGCACCGACGGGTCTTCGTGGCGAATGCGCCCGAAGCCCACGTCGATGCGCCCCTCCTTGAGCGCCTTGATCTGGTCCATGGTCGACATCTCGTGCAGGCTCAGTTCGAGATCGGCGTGCATCTGCCGGAAGCGCCGGATGATCCGCGGCAGCATCCCGTACAGCGTGGAGCCGACAAAGCCGACCGACATCTTGTGCTCGATCTTGCCGACCCGCTTGGTCATCGCCTGCAGTTCCGCGGTCTGGGCCAGCAGTTGCAGCGCGTGGGTATAGAAGAAGCGCCCGGTGTCGGTCAGTTTCAGCGGGCGCGAGTGGCGCTCGAAGAGTTGCACACCCAGGTCGTCCTCCAGTTGCTGGATCTGGCGCGACAGCGGCGGCTGTGCGATATGCAGCCGCTCGGCCGCCCGGGTGAAGTTGCGTTCCTCTGCCACGGCCACGAAGTAACGCAGGTGCCGCAATTCCACGACTATACCTCCTGAGTATCAAGCGGATACTAAATCAGTGTTGGACTGCTAAAACTGGCGTTGACTATGCTCCATCCATACCCGGAAGACAAGCTCAATACCTGCAAAGCATGGTCCGGGACCCAACCACAACTATGGAGACCCCCATGACTCACTCGGAAATCGACGCCCTGGTCCACAGCTTTATCGTCGCCACCGGCACGCAAGGCACCCCCGACCCGCGCGTGCAGCAGGTGGTAGTCCGCCTGACCGCGGACCTGTTCAAGGCAATCGAGGACCTCGACCTGAGCGCCAGCGAAGTCTGGAAGGGCATCGAGTACTTCGCCGAGGCGGGCGCCACCCAGGAGTTGGGCCTGCTCGCCGCCGGCCTGGGGCTGGAACGCTTCCTCGACGTCCGCGCCGACGAGGCCGAAGCCCGCGCCGGCCTGACCGGCGGCACGCCGCGCACCATCGAAGGCCCGCTCTACGTGGCCGGCGCCCCGGAAAGCACCGGCTTCGCCCGGCTCGACGACGGTAGCGACGACGGCAAGGGCGAGGTCCTGTTCATGCAAGGCACGGTGTTCGGCGCCGACGGCAAGCCGCTGCCCGGCGCCAGGGTCGAGGTGTGGCACGCCAACCTGATGGGCAACTACTCGTTCTTCGACAAGACCCAGTCGCACTTCAACCTGCGCCGCACCATCGTCACCGACGCCAATGGCCGCTACCAGTTCCGCAGCAACGTGCCCAACGGCTACGGCTGCCCGCCGCAAGGCACCACCCAGGGCCTGCTGGACCAGCTCGCGCGCCACGGACGGCGCCCGGCCCACATCCACTTCTTCGTGTCGGCGGACGGCCACCGCAAGCTGACCACGCAGATCAACATCGACGGCGACGAATACCTGTGGGATGACTTCGCCTTCGCCAGCCGCGAGGGGCTGGTGCCGGCGGTGACCCGCGTCACCGAAGCCGCAGCGCTCGACAAACACGGCGTGGACAAGCCGTTTGCCTCGATCGACTTCGATTTCCGGCTGCTGCCGGAGCAGGCCGGCGCCCCCGCCGCCGAGGTGGAGCGCCAGCGCGCCGCCGCCTGATTTTCCGTAGTGCCGCCCGCCGCGCGGGCCGGCAGATCCAGTCCGGGCGGCAGCGCCATGCGCAGGGCCGTCCAGCAGACAAGACATCGGCAGGAGACAACTCCATGATCCCCATCTATCCGGAGGGCAAGGCCCCCGTTCGCCCCAGCGCCGGGCGCCTCGACCTCGACGCCTTCCTGGTGGAAGACAAGGCAAGCGGCGACCACCGGCTGCACCGCGCGGCCTTCACCGACGAAGACCTGTTCGAACTCGAGATGAAGCACATCTTCGAGGGCAACTGGATCTACCTGGCGCACGAAAGCCAGATCCCGAACAACAACGATTACTACACCACCCATATTGGCCGCCAGCCGGTGGTGATCGCGCGCAACCGCCAGGGCGAAGTGAACGCTTTCATCAATGCCTGCAGCCACCGCGGCGCCATGCTGTGCCGCCACAAGCGCGGCAACAAGGCCACTTATACCTGCCCGTTCCACGGCTGGACCTTCAACAACAGCGGCAAGCTGCTGAAGGTGAAGGATCCCGAGAACGCCGGCTATCCCGACTGCTTCAACAAGGAAGGCTCGCACGACCTGAAGAAGGTGGCGCGCTTCGAGAACTACCGCGGCTTCCTGTTCGGCAGCCTGAACGCGGACGTGCCGCCGCTGCAGGACTTCCTCGGCGAAGCGGCGCGCGTCATCGACATGATCGTCGACCAGTCGGCCGACGGGCTTGAGGTGCTGCGCGGCTCGTCCACCTACACGTTCGAGGGCAACTGGAAGCTGCAGGCCGAGAACGGCGCCGATGGCTACCATGTGTCGGCGGTGCACTGGAACTACGCCGCGACCACCAGCCAGCGCAAGCAGAAGAATGCGCAGGAAGACAAGATCCGCGCCATGGACGCCGGCAAGTGGGGGCAGCAGGGCGGCGGCTTCTACGCCTTCGAGCATGGCCACATGCTGCTGTGGACGCGCTGGGCCAATCCGGAGGACCGCCCCAACTTCAGCCGCCGCGAGGAATTCGCCGAGCGCTGCGGCGCGGAGACCGCGGACTGGATGATCCAGAACTCGCGCAACCTGTGCCTCTATCCCAACGTCTACCTGATGGACCAGTTCGGCTCGCAGATCCGCCTGCTGCGTCCGCTGGCCGTCGACAAGACCGAGGTCACCATCTACTGCATCGCGCCAAAGGGCGAGTCCGACGAGGCGCGCGCGCGCCGCATCCGCCAGTACGAGGACTTCTTCAACGTCAGCGGCATGGCCACCCCGGACGACCTCGAGGAATTCCGCGCCTGCCAGCAGGGCTACGCCGGGCAGGCGTTGGCCTGGAACGACATGTGCCGTGGCGCGAAGCACTGGATCGACGGTGCCGACGAAGCCGCGCAGCGCATCGGACTCAAGCCCGTGATGAGCGGGGTGCGTACCGAGGACGAGGGCCTCTACACGGTGCAGCACCGCTATTGGCTGGATGTGATGAAGAAGGCCGTGGCAGAGCAATCCGCCGAAGCCGCGAATGAAGCCACCGACGCCGCCGCAGGGAGCGCAGCATGAGCGCCGCCGACACCACCCTCGACAAACCGGTCGACCTTGCCGCCATCCAGTCCTTCCTGTACCGCGAGGCACGGCTGCTGGATGACGAAGAGTGGGACGCATGGCTTGCGTGCTACCACCCCGACGCAAAGTTCTGGATGCCCTGCTGGGATGACGACGGCAAGCTGATCACCGACCCGCAGCGCGAGGTCTCGCTGATCTATTACCCGACCCGACAGGGCCTGGAGGATCGCGTGTTCCGCATCAAGACCGAGCGCTCCAGCGCCACCATTCCGGACACGCGCACCAGCCACAACCTGAGCAACGTCGAAGTGCTCGGGGTGGCGGGCGACACCTGCACCGTGCGTTTCAACTGGCACACGCTGAGCCATCGCTACCAGACCACTTACAGCTACTTCGGCATGTCGCGCTACACCCTCGACCTCTCCGGCGGGCAGCCGTGCATCCTGGACAAGTATGTCGTGCTCAAGAACGACTACATCAACCAGGTCATCGACATCTATCACATCTGATCCAGGCTGGAGGAACGCGCCATGGAACACACCATTGCCCTGCAATTCGAAGACGGCGTCACCAGGTTCATCACCTGCGGCGAGCACGAGACCTTGTCCGATGCCGCCTATCGCCAGCAGATCAATATCCCGCTGGACTGCCGCGACGGCGCCTGCGGCACCTGCCGCGGGCTGTGCGAGTCGGGCAGCTATGACCTGCCGGCGTCGAGCTATATCGAGGATGCACTGACCGCGGAGGAAGCTGCCGAGGGCTACGTGCTGGCCTGCCAGACCCGTCCGCGATCGGACTGCGTGATCCGCGTGCCCGCCTCGTCAGCCGCGTGCAAGACCGGCGTCACCACCTACCAGGGGACGCTGGCCGAGCTCGAACAGCTCTCCGATTCGACCATCGGCTTTTCCATCGACCTGGACGAGGCCGCTGGCCTGGACTTCCTGCCCGGCCAGTATGTCAATGTCGAGATCCCGGGCACCGGCCAGACGCGCTCCTATTCCTTCAGCTCCGCGCCCGGCAGCGCGCGCACCGGCTTCGTGGTGCGCAACGTGCCGGAAGGCCGGATGAGCACGTGGCTGACCAGCCGGGCCAGATCAGGCGAGCGCGTGGCGTTTTCGGGCCCCTACGGCAGCTTCTACCTGCGCGAGGTGGCGCGGCCGGTGCTGTTCCTGGCCGGCGGCACCGGCATCGCTCCCTTCCTGTCGATGCTCGATGTGCTGGCCGCCAGCGGCTGTGCGCAGCCGGTGCGCATGGTCTACGGGGTCACCAACGACATCGACCTGGTGGCGCTGTCGCGCATCAATGCGGCCCAGGGTGCCTTGCCCGGCTTCGAATACCGTACCTGCGTGGCTGACGCTGCCAGCAACCACGCCCGCAAGGGCTATGTCACAGCCCATGTGGAGCCGGAATGGCTCAACGGCGGTGATGTCGACATCTACCTGTGTGGCCCCGTGGCCATGGTGGAGGCCGTGCGCGGCTGGCTGCAGCAGAGCGGCATCACGCCCGCCGGCTTCTACTATGAGAAGTTCTCGGCCAGCAACGCGGCATGAGCGAGGAGCACGACAACATGAGAACTGCTACACGCTTTGCCGGCAAAGCCATGATCGTGACCGGGGCCGCACAAGGCATCGGCCGCGGCGTCGCACTGGCCGCCGCCGCCGAGGGCGCCTCGGTGGCGCTGGTCGACCGCTCGGCGCTGGTCGATGAAGTCGCGGCGCAGATCGTCGCCGCAGGCGGGCAGGCCATCGCAGTGCACGCCGACCTGGAGCGCTATGCCGGCGCCACGCAAATGGCGCAGGCGGCCGAAGCAGCCTTCGGCCGCATCGACATCCTCGTCAACAACGTGGGCGGCACAATCTGGGCCAAGCCCTTCCAGGCCTATGAGGAGGACCAGATCGAAGCCGAGATCCGGCGCTCGCTGTTCCCCACGCTGTGGTGCTGCCGGGCGGTGCTGCCCGGCATGGTCGCGCGCCGGCAGGGCGTCATCGTCAACGTGTCGTCGATTGCCACGCGCAGCATCCACCGTGTGCCCTACGCGGCGGCCAAGGGCGGCGTCAACGCACTGACGGCCAGCCTCGCCTTCGAGCATGCGCACGAAGGCGTGCGCGTCAACGCAGTGGCCACCGGCGGCACCGAGGCACCGCCGCGCAGGATCCCGCGCAACATGGCAGCGCAGAGCGAGCAGGAGGCCATCTGGTACCAGGCCATCGTCGACCAGACCAGGGCCTCGAGCCTGATGCACCGCTATGGCACGATCGACGAGCAGGTCCATGCCATCCTGTTTCTCGCATCGGACGAGGCTTCTTACATTACCGGCACGGTCTTGCCAGTTGGCGGCGGGGATCAGGGCTGACGGTGGCATCGATTGGAGCGCAGTCCAACCGCCGAGGGACTGCAGCGTGTTGCATTGTTCGGCTTACAGCTTACATTGGCAGATAGGAGTCAGATCATGAGCAAGCCCTCGATCATTCTGGTGCACGGCTTCTGGGGAGGTGCCGCGCATTGGGGAAAGGTCATCGTTGAACTGGCGCGAAAGGGGTATACGAACGTCCGCGCCGTTGAAATGCCGCTGACATCGCTTGCTGACGATGTCGAGCGTACCCGCAAGATGATTGCCCAGCAAAAAGGGCCAGTCCTTCTGGTGGGGCATTCGTACGGTGGTGCGGTGATTACCCAGGCGGGTGACCAGCCCAATGTGGTGGGGCTTGTGTATATCGCGGCGTTTGCGCCAGAAGCGGGGGAGAGTCCCGGTGGCATTACTCAGCAGCATCTTCCGGTTGCGGCTCCCAATCTCGAACCCGACAGCGACGGCTACTTGTGGCTCAAGTCCGATATGTTCCATGAGAGCTTCTGCCAGGATCTTTCGCCCGACGACGCGCTGGTGATGGCGGTGACGCAGAAGGCGCCGCTTGCAAGCACCTTCGGCGGCGTCATCACGGCGCCGGCCTGGAGAAAGAAGCCGTCCTGGTACCAGATTTCCAGCGAAGACAGAATGATCGCCCCCGAAAACCAGCTGAAGATGTCAGTCCGGCTCAATCCCCGGAAGGTCATGACTCTGGCGGCAAGCCATGCTTCGCTGGCTTCGAAGCCAGTCGAGGTTGCAGCGTTGATCGACGAAGCCGCGACCGACTCGGTCAAGGGATAACTCCCTGAACGCCGGCGCCCGCCGGGCCAGGCTGGGCAGTGCGCCGAACAGCGGAAAGCTGCGCGGGAATCAAGGGGAGCCCCCCGGCTACAGCATCGCTGAATGCAAATGATGCGGATTGTCGAGCGTCTCCGCGATGATCCGCAGCGACTCCTCGATCTCATCACGCTCGCCCGGGCCGCCCAGGCAGACGCGGATCGCATCGGGCGGGTTGCCGTCGGTCGAGAAAGCGGCGGCCGATACCGCGCCGATGCCGCGCGAGCGCAGATGCAGCGCCAGTTCCGACGGGCTCCACGCTGAAGCTGCCGGGATCGGCAGCCACAGGTGAAAGCCTTCCGGGTCTGCGTCATAGGCCAGGCCCTCAAGCACATGGCGCGCAATCAACTGCCGCGCCGCGCTTTCGGCGCGGATGGCCTTGAGCATGTCGTCTACCGTTCCGTCCTTGATCCAGGATGTAGCGAGCAGTGTGTTGATGGGGCTCGCCATCACCGTCGTTGCCCGCAGGGTGCCAGCAAGGCGCTGCGCCTGCCGGGCGGTGGGGGCGTGCAGGAACGCTATGCGCAACCCGGCGCCCAGGCATTTGGACAGGCCGGTGACGTAATACGTGAGTTCCGGGGCGAGCGCGGCAAACGTCCGCGGTGCCCGCAGCGGCAGCATGCCGTAGGCATCGTCCTCGATGATCGGCACGCTGTAGCGCAGCGCGACTTCGGCGAGCTGCTCGCGGCGTGCCTGCGGCATGGTGCGCGTGCTCGGGTTCTGGATGGTCGGGTTGCAATAGAGCGCCGCCGGCTTCTGTGTCTTGCACATGGCTTCGAAGGCGTGGGCGAACGGGCCATCCTCGTCGCCGGGCAGCGCCTGTAGCTGGATATTGAGCTGCGCGGCGATGGCCTTGATGCCGGGGTAGGCCAGCGCGTCGGCACAGATGGTCTGCGCCGGGCGCGCGAGCTGCGACAGCAGTGCGACCAGCGCGCTGTGGATGCCGGGCGTGACCAGCACGGTGTCCGCGCTGCATGCCGGCACCCAGCTGCGCAGCCATTTCGCGGCGACGGAGCGATCGGCCGGGGATCCGCCAAAGTCCTGGTAGCGCAGCAGCGAGTAGGGGTCGGCGGCCTCCAGCAGTTGCGCCATGGCGTCACGAAGCCGCCCCGTCATCGCGGGCGGCTCCGGCGGCATGTTCATGGCCATCTCCGCACCCGTGCCGCCGCGCAGCGGCATCGCGGGCGCACGTCCGCGCACGTAAGTGCCACTTCCTGTCTTGGTGTCGATCAATCCCCGCTTCCTCGCTTCGCTGTAGGCGCGCGCCACGGTGGTGTAGTTCAGTTGCAGCGCTTCGGCCAGGTCGCGCAGCGCCGGCAACCGGTCGCGTGAGCGCAGCTGGCCATCGGCCAGCGCCTCCTCGATCAGGTCCGGAATCAGCAGATAGGCAGGCTTGGCACTACCGGCGATACGTTTTAACCAATGGCTGGTCAGGTTGGACACCATGGTCTCCCGCTGCGCGATGCGATGGAATTCAGTGCCCTGAGGATAGCACTCGAATGATCGCTTACCAAGCCACGCAGGCGATCGCATCTGAAGTTCTCAATGATGGTGCGATATCAACGCTCATGCACCACGTGTGCGCACCCGGGCGGCTTGCTCCCGTTCAAAAACGTGCATTGTGGCAAAGCCGTCATGGCGTGCGCTGTGCGCCTTTGGTGGCATCCATGGCCAAAGCCGTTGCGATCATTGGGCCGATCATTTGGTCGCCATCGCTTTGATTGGAGATTGATCGCATGACTGCGGACATTGCGTGGCACATCGGTTGCGGATGTTGGCGTGTTCGGCCTGGCGCCGAACGGTCGATCGGCATGGGATCGATCGACCGCACTGCCTCATCAACGCAACGGAGAGAAGCATGCCTGCTGTCAGCAAACCGGCCCACAAGAAGGGCGATTTCCTGGTCGACTATGAAGAGAAGGTATTCGAGGACGTAAAGGCAGAAGCCGGCGAGAAGGCGCTGGTGACATTCCACACCGTCGCCTTCGAAGGCTCGATCGGCTTCGTCAATATGCTGCAAGCCACGCGGCTGCTGCGCAAGGGCTTCGAGACCTCGATTCTGCTGTATGGCCCCGGCGTCAACCTCGGCGTTCAGCGCGGCTTCCCGACGCTCGGCGATGAGGCGTTTCCGGGCCACATGAACTTCAACAAGCAGCTCACCAAGTTCATGGAAGAGGGCGGCAAGGTCTACGCCTGCCGCTTCGCCCTGCAGGCCCTGTACGGCCACGGCGAAGCCTCGCTGATCGAGGGCATTCGCCCGATCAGTCCGCTCGATGTGCTCGACCTCAAGCTGCTGCATCGCAAGGAGAACGCGCTGATCATCGACACCTGGACGGTCTGAGCAAAAGGGCAGGTGCCACCATGTCACAGAAACCCATTGTGCGCGCGGCCGCGGTTCAGATCGCGCCCGACCTCGAGAGCGGCGAAGGCACGCTGGCCAAGGTCTGCGAGGCGATCGACGAGGCCGCCGGGAAAGGCGTGCAGCTGATCGTCTTCCCGGAGACCTTCGTGCCGTACTACCCGTACTTCTCCTTCGTACGGCCGCCGGTGCACTCCGGCAGCGACCACATGCGGCTGTACGAGCAGGCCGTGGTGGTGCCCGGCCCGGTTACCGATGCCGTCGCCGGGCGCGCACGCCGGCACGGCATGGTCGTGGTGCTCGGCGTGAACGAGCGCGACCACGGCAGCCTGTACAACACGCAGCTTATCTTCGACACCGAGGGCAATCTCGCGGTCAAGCGCCGCAAGATCACGCCCACCTTCCACGAACGGATGATCTGGGGGCAGGGCGATGCGGCCGGCCTGAAGGTCGCGGACACGGCAATCGGCCGCGTCGGCGCGCTGGCGTGCTGGGAGCACTACAACCCGCTGGCCCGCTATGCGCTGATGACCCAGCACGAGGAAATCCACTGCAGCCAGTTCCCAGGCTCGCTGGTCGGGCCGATCTTTGCCGAGCAGATCGAAGTCACGATCCGGCACCACGCGCTGGAATCCGGCTGCTTCGTCGTCAACGCCACCGGCTGGCTGACCGAAGCGCAGATCGCCTCTGTGACCACCGATCCGGCGCTGCAGAAGGCGCTGCGCGGCGGCTGCAACACCGCAATCATCTCGCCGGAGGGGCAGCACCTGGCGCCGCCGTTGCGCGAGGGTGAGGGCATGGTCATTGCCGACCTTGACATGTCGCTCATCACCAAGCGCAAGCGAATGATGGATTCGGTGGGCCACTACGCGCGCCCGGAACTGCTAAGCCTGGCCATCAATGAGCGGCCGGCGGTGACGGCAGTGCCGATGGCAGGCGCCTTCTCAAACTTCCATGGGAGCATCCGCGATGACATCCAGCGCGACCGTGCCGGCTTCGAGCCGGCAATTGATGACTGAGCTGCAGTCCGTCGGGCTGCGCCTGGAAGACCCGAATGCCGGCGCGGCCAGCCGCCGCGGCGGGGCGGGTCCGTCCGACCACAAGGCGGTCACCATCGACGGCGTGACCATCATGGTGCCGGTGCATACCAGCACGGCGTGGCACTCGCCGTTCGTGGCGCAGGCGCCCGACGGAACGGGGCGCAGCGCGCTGATGCGCGGAACCATCCCGATTGCCAGCATCAGCTTTCCGAAGGCGCCGCGTTTCCATGCGCTGCAGACCCTGGAGGGCATTCCGTACTCGCATATCGCCACGCTGCATGGCGCCGACGTGCTGGCCACGACCGTCCTGCAGACCTGCATCCGGTACGAGAGCCGCAAGAAGACCTGCAAGTTCTGCTCGATCGGCCAGTCGCTGGCGGCAGGCCGTACGGTGGCGCGCAAGACGCCCGAGCAACTGGCCGAAGTGGCACGCGCCGCGGTGCTGCTCGATGGCGTCAGGCATATGGTGCTGACCACCGGCACGCCGCCGACGCCGGACCGGGGTGCGGCTATTCTTTGCGAGAGCGCCTTCGCCATCAAGGCGGCGGTCGACCTGCCGATCCAGGCGCAGTGCGAGCCGCCCGACGACGACCGCTGGTTCGAGCGCATGAAGGCCGCCGGCATCGACGCGCTCGGCATGCACCTCGAGGTCGTCACGCCGGCGCTGCGCGAACGCATCATGCCGGGCAAGGCGTCGGTGCCGCTGAGCCGCTACATGGAAGCCTTCAAGGCTGCCGTTGCCGTGTTCGGCAGGGGGCAGGTCAGCACCTACATCCTCGCGGGACTCGGCGACACCGCGGAAGCCATCCTGGCGATCTCGCGCGAGCTGATCGAACTCGGGGTGTATCCGTTCGTGGTGCCTTTCGTGCCGATCTCCGGCACGCCGCTGGAGGACCACCCGGCTCCCTCGCCGGCCTTCATGCAGTCGATCCTGCAGCCGCTCGGCGCCATGTTGGGCGCCGCCGGCATGCGCTCGTCCGATATCAAGGCGGGTTGCGGCAAGTGCGGCGCGTGCTCGTCGCTGGCCACCTACGAGCGCGAGGCGGCACTGGCGAGCGACGGAGCAACATTATGAAAGGCAATCTCTGCGTCGAGGTGCCGGGCATCCCGATGTTCCGCATCCGCTGGGCGGAGCACGTCTGGGAGGCGGAGCAGGCCTATCGCTTGCGCCAGGCCGTGTTCTGCGAGGAGCAGGGCATCTTCGCTGGCGACGACCGGGACGCGGTGGACGACGTGGCGCAACTGCTGGTGGCGGTGCGCTTCGAGCCGGAGTTGCCGGGCCATCCCGGCACCGTGGTCGGCACCGTGCGCATCCATGAAAGCGAGCCGGGCGTGTGGCTCGGCTCGCGCCTGGCGGTGGATGCGGCATACCGCAGCCAGGGCAAGATCGGCGCGACGCTGATCCGCCTGGCGGTGAGCAGCGCCCACGCGATCGGATGCCGGCGCTTCCTTGCGCACGTGCAGAGTCAGAACGTGCCCTTGTTCAGGCGCTTGCATTGGCACGTCCTGGCAGAGGAGACGCTGCTCGGGCGGCCGCACCACCTGATGCAGGCAGATCTGAACCATTACCCGCCTTGCCATACCCCGCACGCGGGCCTGATTACCGAAGGCAGGGCCATGCGATGAACCTCGATGATCTCGTACACACGCTGCGCAGCAGCCGCGGCTTTGCGCATAAGACCGATATCCCGGCCATGTTGTCGCCGCTTGGCGCCGCGGCCGCCGGACGCAACGCAGCCATGGCTGTCGATGTCGGGGACGACTGCGCGGCATGGCGGGATGGCGACGGCTACCTGCTGTTCGCCATCGAAGGACTGGTCAGCGATTTCATCCGCACGATGCCGTGGTTCGCCGGCTACAGCGCGGTCATGGTGAACGTCAGCGATATCTATGCGATGGGCGGCAGGCCGACGGCCGTGGTCGATGCGCTATGGAGCCATGGCGCCGCCGACGCCGCCGAAGTGCTCAAGGGTATGGCCGCGGCGTCCGTCGCCTATGGCGTGCCGATCGTCGGCGGTCACAGCAACGCGCGCAGCGAGCAAAGCCAGCTTGCGGTGGCCATCCTCGGCCGTGCGCGCAAGCTGCTGTCGAGCTTCGCCGCGCGTCCCGGCCAGCGCCTGTTGATGGCGGTGGACCTGCGCGGCGCATTCGCGGAGCCGTACCCGTTCTGGAACGCGTCGACGGGCGCACCGGGCGAACGACTGCGCGCGGATCTCGAACTCTTGCCGGTGCTGGCCGAAGACGGCCTTTGCGCGGCGGCCAAGGACATCAGCATGGCGGGTGCGCTCGGCACCACGCTGATGCTGCTCGAATGCTCCGGGGTGGGCGCCAGCATCGCGCTGAAGCGCATTCCCAGGCCCGCTGGCGTGCCGCTGGAGCGGTGGCTGACGGCATTCCCCAGCTATGGCTTCCTGCTGGCCGTCGATGACGACGAGGCGCAGGCGGTCGAACGCCGCTTCCTCGATCGCGGCATTGCCTGCGCCCAGATCGGCGCCATCGACGATTCCCGTGTCGCCACGCTCACGCACGCAGGCGAACGGGCCACGTTGTGGGACTTCCGCGAGGCGGGGTTCATCCTGCCGACGCGCCTGGCCACGCCGATCGATTCCCCAACCTGAGACCTGCCATGCCGGTTACCCATTTCCGCATCCGCTGGCCTGACCAGACCGAGATGGCCTGCTATTCCCCATCCTCCATCGTCACGAAGCATTTTGCCGCCGGGACGGCGTACCCGCTGGACGAGTTCGTCGAGCGCGCGCGTACCGCGCTGGGCGCCGCTTCCGAGCGGGTGTGTGCCAGGTACGGCTACGCCTGCTCCTCCGCGATGGACCAGCTCCGCATCCTGGAAATCGCCGCGCAGCGGTTCCAGGGTCGGGAGGACGCCACCGTCCAGTTTCTTGGCTTTGGCAGCTAGCCGATTTCCAAATTCCTCGCCTCAAAGGATCCAACATGTCCCACGTCATCAACACCAATCCGGGCCAGGCCGCAGAGCCCAAGCACTACGGCGTCATCATTGTCGGCGGCGGCCAGGCCGGACTATCGATGAGCTACTTCCTGAAGCAGGCCGGCATCGATCATCTGCTCATCGAGAAGCACACGGTCACGCACACCTGGCGCACGCAACGCTGGGATGCGTTCTGCCTGGTGACGCCGAACTGGCAATGCGCGCTGCCGGGCTATCCCTACCAGGGTGACGAGCCGCACGGCTTCATGAAGAAGGATGAGATCGCGGCCTATCTCGATGGCTTTATCCGGACGGTCGGCGCGCCGGTGCTCGAGCATACCGAGGTGCGGCAAGTGAAGGCGCGCGCGCCGGGGGGATTTTCCGTGGTGACGAGCCAGGGCGCATTCACCGCGGACCAGGTGGTGGTGGCCTCGGGCGGTTATCACACGCCGATCGTGCCGCGCATGGCCGAGCGCTTGCCGGCGTCGATCCGGCAGCTGCAATCGTCCGAATACAGGAATCCCGAGTCGCTGCCAGACGGTGCGGTGCTCGTGGTCGGCTCTGGCCAGTCGGGCGCGCAGATTGCGGAAGACCTGCATCTGGCCGGCCGCAAGGTGTATCTCGCCGTCGGCGAGGCGCCGCGTTGCGCGCGCTTCTATCGCGGGCGGGACGTCGTGGACTGGCTCGCGGACATGAAGTACTACGATCTGCCCGTCACCGAGCATCCGCTGCGCGAGGGCGTGCGCGACAACACCAATCACTACGTCACCGGGCGCGACGGCGGCCGCGATATCGACCTGCGCAAATTCGCCACCGAGGGCATGGAGCTCTACGGCGTGCTCGACGACTACCTCGACGGCCGACTGCGTTTTGCGCCGGACCTTCGTCACAACCTGGACGACGCCGATGCGACCTACAACCGCATCAACGCGAGCATTGACAAGTTCATCGCGGAGCGGGGCATCGAGGCACCGCCGCCGAGCGTCTATGAGCCCATGTGGACGCCCCCGGCCGAGCGCACCGAACTGGATCTCCAGGCAGCCGGCATTGGTTCGATCATCTGGTGCATCGGCTTCCGACCGGATTTCAGCTGGCTCGAAGTGCCGGTGTTCAACGGCCGCGGTTATCCGGGTCACGAACGCGGCGTGACCGCACACGCCGGCCTGTACTTCCTTGGCCTGCCCTGGCTGCACACGTGGGGGTCGGGGCGATTCTCCGGCATCGCCCGCGACGCCGAGTACCTGGCCGCCCTGATCGCCGCAGGCCGGGGCGACACCGCGCTGGCCGCCTGACATGGAAGCCGTCGTCTCGCGCCATGTGGCCGGCATGCCCCAGTTGGCATATACCGGCCTGTCAGAGAACTGGCTGCTGAAGACCTGCGGCGACCTGCACTGGCGCCTGCTGGCCGCCGGCGCCGGCCTGGGGGTGCCGGACTTCAGGGATGCCGGAGGCCATCCGGTGTATGCGGCGTTCACCGCGATCCGCGTGCGCGACGCCGCGCCGCAAACGATCGGCGAGCACGCCGAGTTCAGCATCGGCTCGCGCATCGTGCCAGCGGGCGGCGTGAAGCACCTCAGCGAACATACCGTCGACATGCAGGGGGACCGCCGCGCCAGCGTGACGATGCTGTCCACCTTCATCCGCCGCACGCGTGAGCGGGACAACCGCTCGGTCGTGCGCACCATGCCGACCGTGGCCGCGCAGTGGGCCGGCGCCGGCTCGTCGGCCCAGGCGGCGGAACTGTCGCTGCTGGCACGGCGTTTTCGCTGCGGCGATTGGGGTACGCATCTCGGGCTCGATCAGGCCCGGCATCGCGTCTGCCACGCGGCCGAATACCTGCCGTGCCCCTGCAACGACTTCAACGGCGCCGACCTGCTGTACTTCGCCAGCTTCCAGGCCATGGTCGATCGCGCGGAATGGCAATGGCGCCGCGACGCGGATCCGCCCACGGTGTTCGCGCGGGACCTGTTCTTCCATGGCAACGTCAATGTCGGCGAGTCGCTGGAGCTGACCTTTTCCGCGCTGCGCGAGGACGAGGAGGGATTGACGCACTGGTGTGAGATCCGACGCAGCCGCGACGGCGAGAAGATCGCCGATGTGGTCACGCAGAAGCGCTGGAGGCAGCGATGAACGCGAAACGGGATGACCCGGCAGGCGCCCTTGAGCTGAAGCCGGTCTACGGGCCCGGCGACCTGACTGGCCTTGGCCACCTGGGCGGCATGCCCGGCGAGGCCCCGTTCGTTCGTGGCCCCTATCCCTCCATGTACCGCGGCAGGCCATGGACCATCCGCCAGTACGGGGGATACGGCGACGCCGCGACGTCGAACCTCGCCTATCGCGAGGCTTTGAAGCAGGGCGCGCAGGGCTTGTCGGTGGCCTTCGACCTGCCGACCCATCGCGGCTACGATTCCGACGATCCACTGGCGCAGGCCGATGTCGGCATGGCCGGTGTGGCCATCGACTCGGTCGACGATATGCGGCGCCTGTTCGAAGGCATTGCGCTGGACCGTGTGTCGGTATCGATGACAATGAGTGGTGCGGTGCTCCCCGTACTGGCAGCGTTCCTGGTCGCGGCCGAGGAATCGGGCGTCCCGTTCGAACAGCTGCGCGGCACCATCCAGAACGACATCCTCAAGGAGTTCATGGTCCGGAACACCTGGATCCATGCGCCGCAGCCGTCGCTGCGCATCGCCACCGACGTGGTCGAATGGCTGGCGGCGCATGCGCCGAAATTCAATGGCATGTCGATCTCGGGCTATCACTTCCAGGAAGCGGGAGCCGATCCGGTGCTGGAACTGGCGCTGACACTGGCCAATGCCAGGACCTATGTCGGCCTGCTGCGTGAGCGTGGCCTTGATGTCGACGCATTCTGCGGCGGACTAAGCTTCTTTTTCGGCGTCGGCAAGCAATTCTTCATTGAGATCGCCAAGCTGCGCGCCGCGCGGCTCCTGTGGCACGACATCGTGCGCGAACTGGGTGGCACCAGCGCGCGCGCCATGGCGATGCGCATGCATTGCCAGACTTCGGGCTGGACGCTCGCCGCGCAGCAGCCGCTCAACAATATCGCGCGCACCACGGTCGAGGCGATGGCTGCGATCTTTGGCGGTACGCAGTCGCTGCATACCAACGGCTTTGACGAGGCGCTGGCATTGCCGGGCGCGCAGGCCTCGCGGCTGGCTCGCGATACGCAACTGGTCCTCCAGCATGAATTTGGCCTGTGCGAGGTGGCGGACCCGTGGGCGGGCTCCTACCTGATCGAGTCGCTGACCGGCCGCATGGTGACGGAGGTTCGCGCGGTGCTGGCGCACATCGATGCCCAGGGTGGCACCCTGGCAGCCCTCGAATCCGGCTGGGTGCAGCGGCGCATCCACCAGGCTGCGCTGCGGACGCAGGCTCGGCTCGATGCGCAGGAAGAGGTCGTGGTGGGTGTCAACCGCTACCAGGAGCCCGACGGCAATGGCCAGGAATGCCTGGAGATCGACGGTACCCGGGTGCGCGTGCAACAGGCACGCCGCCTGGACGCGCTGCGCAGCCGCCGCGATGACGCTGCGGTCAGGCATGCGCTGGCGGCGCTGACCGAGGCCGCCAAGCGCGGCGGCCCCAACCTGCTCGCCGGTGCAATCGACGCGATGCGTTGCCGCGCCACGGTCGGGGAATGTACCCGGGCGCTGCTCCAGGTCTGGCCGCGCCATACGGTGCGGGCGTCCTACGACGCTGCGCTGTACGGCACGGCTCGCGCCGGCAACAAGGAATGGCTGGCGGCCTGCGAGTGCGTCAGTGCGCTGCGCGAGCGGCTCGGCCGCGCGCCCCGGATCTTCGTGGCCAAGCTCGGCCAGGATGGCCACGACCGCGGTGCGAAAGCGGTGGCGGCCGGGCTTGCCGATGCCGGGTTCGTGGTCGAACTGACGCCGCTGTTCCAGTCCGCCGATGCGGTTGCGTCTGCCGCCTGCGATGGAGACTTCGATGCCATCGGCATCTCCACGCTTGGCGGCGCGCATCTGGATCTGCTGCCGGCGCTGCTACACGCCTTGCGGCAGCGCGACTCCGATGTGCCGGTCTTCGTCGGCGGCATTGTTCCGGCAGGCCACAGCCGCTTGCTGCGCCAGTGCGGTGTGCAGGGGATTTTCGGACCGGGCACGCCGATGGAGATCATCGTGAGCACCATCGTGGCTGCGCTCACGTTGTCGAGGATGCTTACCGCCGTCCGCGCCTTTCCATTGACGCCTCCCGTTTGCTATCCAGACCATGACGGTAAAAATCTCCTCATTGAGCTGAGTTTCTGCAGTTTTCCCGGGACCACGCGGCGGGATGCATGATCTGCGTACTGGCGCCGATGCACTTCCTGGGATCGGTGCTGGGAGCGGCAAGCGCGAAAACGCCAACAGAAACCTCAGATAAGCGTGACGTCCTCGATCGCCACGTCGCCCACCAGCATGTAGCCGGGCGCATGCGTGATACACAGCGGCAGCCGCGTCTGCACGGCCGCGGCCTGAGGCGTCACGCCGCAGCCCCAGAATACCGGGATCTCGCCTGGCAGGATGGCGGTGGGCTCGCCTTCGTCGGGACGGTTGACGTCTGCAATGCCGATCGCTGAGGGATCGCCGGCATGCACCGGTTTGCCATGCGCTGCCGGCAACGCTGCGCAGATCTCGCTGGCGCGCGCGGCCTGTGCCGGCGTATAGGGGCGCATCGACACTACCATCGGCCCGCGGAACGGCCCCACCTGCGTGGTCTTGATGCTGGTGCGGTACATCGGCACCACCTTGCCTTCATCGACATGCCGCACGGCCAGGCCGGCGCGCTGAAGCGCATCTTCGAAGGACAGCGAGCAGCCCAGCACGAAGCCGACAAAGTCGTCCCGCCACAACGCGCCGATGTCGCCGCACTCTCCGGCCAGCTTGCCATCGCGCCAGATCCGGTAGCGCGGCAGGTCGGTGCGCAGGTCGATATCTTCGCCCAGCCCCGGCACCAGCGGCGAGCCAGGCTCGGTCATGCCGATCAGCGGGCAGGGCACGGGGTTGGCACGGCAGTAGCCGAGGAAATCGTCGGCGCACTGGCGTGGCAGGATCATCAGGTTGCCCTGCACGCGGCCGGGCGCCATGCCGGCAGTGTGCCCGTGCCAGGCACCGCTGCGGATGGCGGCGCGCGCGGTGGCCGGGCTGGCTGCCCAGCCGGGCAGCGCAACGGTAGCGTCATGCATGTCAGGTCGCTCCAGGCCGGTGGCGCATTAGCGCAGCGCCTCGCGCGAGGTTTCCCTGACGCGCAGCAGCCCAAGCAATGCGATGCCCGAGCCGCCCATCAGCAGGTACGCGGGCGAGAGCAGGTTGCCGGTGGCGCCGATCAGCGCGGTAGCCACATATGGCGTCACGCCCCCGCCGAGGATGGCGCCAAGGTTGAAGCTGAAGGCCATGCCGGAATAGCGCACGCGGGTCGGGAACTGCTCGGCGTAGGTGGGATAGCCGACGGACTGCACAATCGGCATCGGCAGCGCCACGATCAGCATGGCGAGGAAGGCCAGGCCGATATTCTGCTGGTCCATCAGCGCCATCATCGGCACCACCAGCACGATGTAGCCGACAAAGCCGATGGCGAGCACCTTGCGCCGGCCCAGGCGGTCGGAAAGGGCGCCCCAGAACGGCATCAGCACCGCCATGGTGAGGCTGACGAAGGCCATGATCCAGTAGATGCTGGCCTTGTCGTACTTGAGGTAGGTGGTCATGTAGATGTTCATGAACACCAGGCCCACCCAATAGCCCACATTCTGCCCGAAGGACAACACCAGCACCTTGAGCACCGCGGGCGTGTGCTGGCTGAACACTTCCTTCAGCGGTGCCTTGGGCGGTTCGTTGTGTTGCTGGAAATGCTGGAATGCCACCGACTCTTCCACGCGCTTACGCACCAGGAACGAGATCATCACCATCGGGATGGCGCTCAGGAACGGGATGCGCCAGCCCCATGCCGTCATGGCTTCGCTGCCGAGGATGGAGGTGGTCAGCCCGCACACGGTTGCCGCCAGTGCGCCGCCGATGGCCACACCCACCGGCGTGAACGAGCCGAAGAAGCCGCGCCTGCCGGATGGTGCCGATTCGGCGACGTATGCCGCCGCGCCCGTGACTTCGCCGCCGGCGAAGAACCCTTGCACCAGCCGGATCAGCAGCAGCAACAGCGGCGCCGCAAGTCCCGCGCTCGCGGCAACGGGCAGCACGCCGATGGCGGCAGTGGCAACGCCCATGCCGATCACGGTGACCAGCAGCACGGCGCGTCGGCCGATGCGGTCGCCGAGCCGGCCCAGCACGATGCCGCCGATCGGGCGCATCAGGAAGGCGCTGCCGAAAACCGCCAGGATCGCCAGCAGCGACGCGGTGGCGTTGTCGCCCGGAAAGAACAGCGGCCCGATGGTGGCGGCCAGGTAGCCATAGATGCCGAATTCGTAGTACTCGATGGCTGTGCCGGCAGCGGCGGCCACCGCGGCCTTGCGGGCCACGGCGACATCGCCGGTGACTGGGGCCGAGATGGGGGCCGAGGCAGGGGCATCCGCCAGCGGCAGCGTGGAAGTGGGGGCGTTGGACATGATCACGTTTCCAGAAACAGGGTGAAAGAAGCCGCGCCGGCTGCCGGTGGCATCCTGCGGGTCCCGGGGTCTGAGCATGAATACCGGTACGCTGCGCCGCTGTAACCGCGGCTGCGTACCTGTTGTTAATGGACTGCCTGCTTTGTCAGGTCAGTCCTTGCTGCATTCACAGCGTTAATGCACGCATGGAAGCTCTGTTTTTTCAGCAACAAACGTGCCAGTCAAAATCAACTGTGAAATTCCGTGGGAATAAGCGCGACTTGTCCTGGTCGGTGATGACCATCCATTTTGCTGTCTCCTTTTATTCGGTTGCGCCAGAATGAACTGGCTGGGTGCATGCCGTGTTCTCTTGCGGGGCACGGCATGCACTGCTGCCGCCGTATTACTGCCTGTTCATTGCTTCAGTACGGGCAGCTCATTAATGAGGTAATTCGCGTGCTCCCGTTCAGATAACGCATCAACAGCTACTGTCATTCCCGCGAAGGCGGGAATGACGGTGGTTAAATCAGCCCGCGGGAATAAACGCGCCCAATACCTGCCCTTCCTCGACTGGCTCACCCTCACCAACCAGGTACTCAGCCACATAACCGTCGGCGGGCGCTTCCACGGGAATTTCCATTTTCATGGATTCAATAATCACCAGCGTGGCATCGCGCGCTTGCGCAACATTTGGCACGGCCACGATCTTCCACAACGTACCGGTGGTCTCCGCGACGATGGGCAAGGCGTTCGGTTGGTCTGGCATGGGGGCTCTTGATTTGTTGATCCGGATTAGGGAGGGAGGCAGTCAGCGAACCGCCGTGGTACGCGGGGCGCGGACCGTGATGCCTTCGGCCTCCAGAGCGGCGCGAATATCGCGCGCGAAGCCGGCCGCGCCGGGCTGATCGCCATGGATGCACAGCGTGTCGGCGCGCACCGGCACGTCGGTGCCCTGCTGCGAGCGCACCACGCCGTCGCGGACCATGCGCAGCACCTGCGCCACCGCGGTGCCGACGTCGGTGATCATCGCGCCGGGCTGTCCGCGCGGCGTCAGCGATCCGTCCGCCTGGTAGCTGCGGTCGGCAAATACTTCCTCGGCGACCGCCAGGCCGGCCGCCCGCGCGGCGCGCACCATTGCCGAGCCGGCCAGGCCAAAGAACAGCAGGGCAGGGTTGACGTCGCGCACGGCTTCAGCAAGGGCGCGCGCCATGCCGTCGTCGCGCGCCGCCATGTTGTACAGCGCGCCGTGGGGTTTTACATGGGCGAGGCAACTGCCGGCGGCGCGGGCAAAGGCCTGCACTGCGCCGACCTGGTAGACGGTCAGGTTGTAGATCTCGCCTGCCGACAGCGTCATGGCGCGGCGGCCGAAGCCCTGCAGGTCGGCAAAGCCGGGATGCGCGCCCACCGCCACGCCCCGGGCCACCGCGGCCCGCACCGTTGCGGCGATGGTCTGCGGATCGCCGGCATGCAGGCCGCACGCGATGTTGGCGGAGCTGATATGGTGCAGCACCGCCGCGTCATCGCCAAGGCGGTAGATGCCAAAGCTTTCGCCCAGGTCGCTGTTGAAATCGATCTTAGCCATGGCCGCGCTCCAGCGCCGCGAAGGCCGCATCCTGCAACTGCGCGAGCCGTTGCGCTTCCTCCAGCTCGACCACGGTGAAGCGCACGCTCTCACCGGGCATGCGCTGCGCCAGCCGCGGCAGGTCCACGGCGCAGACATGGGCGATCTTGGGATAGCCGCCCGTGGTCTGGCGGTCTGCCATCAGCACGATCGGCTGGCCGTCGGGCGGCACCTGGATCGTGCCGAATGCCACCGCTTCGGACCACATCTCGCGCGGCGAGGACAGGGCCAGCGCCGGCCCTTCGAGGCGGTAGCCCATCCGGTCGGACTGCGCACCGATACGGAACTCCGCGCTGGTGAATGCCGCCTGCGCGGCGGCGCTGAAGTCATCCCACTCGCGCCCGCGCACCACGCGCAGCGGGGCCTCGGGCGCTGCCACGATGCCGGCGGCGAAGCGCGCCTGCGGCAGAGCCTCGGGCAGCGCGGCACGCGGGGCGCACAAGCCGATCACATCGGCCTTGCGCAGCGGCTTGCCCTGCAAGCCGCCATATCCGCCACGCACGAAGGTGCTGTGGCTGTTCATGACCGGATCCAGCGCAAAGCCGCCTGCCACTGCCAGGTAGGCGCGCAGCCCGCTCTTGCGCTTGCCGAAGCTCAGCGTCGCGCCGGCCGGCACCACGCATGCCTGCGCGGTGGGCAGTGGCGTGCCGTCGATGCTTGCGTCGAGATCGGCGCCGCAGACCCCCACGGCAGTGGCCGCGTCAAAGCGCAGCGTGGGGCCCATCAGTGTGATCTCCAGGGTCGCGGTGTCCTGCGTATTGCCGACCAGCGCATTGGCCAGCCGATGCGCGCGCTCGTCCATGACGCCGTTGGCGGGCACGCCGAGCTGCTGGTAGCCGACGCGGCCGAGGTCCTGGAACGTGCTCAGCGCACCGGGCTTGATCACCTCGATGGCGGCGCCGGTTGGTTGTACCGGTGTAGTGGTCATCGAATCGCTCCATGGGCCGGTGAGGGGGTGCCTTGCGACGCGGCAATGTCGTCGAACTGTGCGGTCGAGACCGGCACGAAGCGCACCTGGTCGCCTGCATTGAGCAGACAAGGCGCATCGCGGTGCGGATCGAACAAGGCCAGTGGCGTGCGCCCGATCAGGTTCCAGCCGCCGGGCAGCACCATCGGATAGATCACGGACTGGCAGTTGGCCAGCCCGATCGAGCCGGCGGGCACGGCGGTGCGCGGCGTGGTGCGCCGTGGCGGGGCCAGGCGTGCGTCGAACTTGCCCACATACGGGTGGCCGGGCGCGAAACCCAGCATCAGCACTTCGACCGGCGCCGCACTATGCAGCGCGATCACAGCATCGGGCGCGAGCCCGCAGCTTGCGGCCACCTCCTCAAGATCAGGCCCGTGGTCGCCGCCGTAGCAGACCGGGATCTCGACCACGCGAGCGGAGGCGGTCAAGGCGCCGAGTGGCTCGGCAAGCAGCACGGACAGCGCTGCGCTCAGCGCCTGGAACGGTGCCGTGCCTGGCGCGGCGCTAACGGCGGACGGACGGTAGTGGATGCCCACGGTCGCCAGCGCGGGCACGATATCGGTCACGCCCGGCAATGCGGCGGCACCAATGCGCGCCGCCGCGGCGCAGGCTCGTCGATTGGCAGTGCTCAATGCGGTGGCATCACGGCCGGCCTCGAATGCAACCACGAGCAGGCGATCGCCCGACGGTTCGATGCGCCACGGGATGGCCGCGGCGGGTGCCATGTCGAGAGGCAGCGCGTTCATGGTTGCACCTCGGGCTGCACCTCGCTGGCGACGGCAGGCGCAGCCGCGTGCGGCGCCGCGCTCGCGCCGATCAGCCGGGCGCTCTCGCGCGTGACGAAGCCGGTATCGACCTGGCCCGCGCGGAAGTCGGGGTGCGCCAGCACGTCGCCAAGGAACTCGACGTTATGGCGAATTCCTTCGATGCGCGTCTGCGCCAGCGCGTCCAGCATCGCCTGGCGCGCAGACTCGCGCCCGGCGCCGTGCGTGATCAGCTTGGCGATCATCGGGTCGTAGTAGGGCGTGATGGTGTCGCCCGCGCGCACGCCGGTGTCGACGCGCAACGCCGGCATCGCTGGCAGCGCGAAGGCCGACAGCTTGCCCGGCGACGGCATGAAATGGCGAGCCGGGTTTTCGGCATATAGCCGGCACTCGATCGCCGCGCCCTGGCGGCGGATGTCGGCTTGCGCAACCCGCGCGAGGGTGCCGGCTGCAAGCCGGATCTGCGCCTGCACCAGGTCCCAGCCGGTGACCGCCTCGGTGACACCGTGCTCGACCTGGATGCGGGTATTCATCTCGAGGAAGAAGAACTCGCCGCTGTCGGCATCGACGATGAACTCGACCGTGCCGGCACCGCGGTAGCGTTGCGATTCGGCCAGCGCGACGGCCGCGGCAGTCATGCGTGCCAGCACCGCGGGCGGCAGGCCGGGTGCCGGGCTTTCTTCGATGATCTTCTGGAAGCGGCGCTGCACCGAGCATTCACGCTCGAACAGATGCACGGCCGTGCCGTCGCCATAGCCGAATACCTGGACTTCGATATGGCGTGCGCGCGCGACGTAGCGCTCCAGGTAAACGCTGCCGTCGCCGAAGGCCTTGAGCGCGAGCGCCTGCGTGGAGGCCGCCGTGGCTGCCAGCGTGTCGGGGCTATCGACGCGTTTCATGCCGATGCCGCCGCCACCGCCTGCGGCCTTGACCAGCAGCGGATAGCCGACTTGCGCGGCAGCGTCTTCCAGGCCAGCCAGCTCACCGGGCAGGAAGCGGATGCTGCCCGGCAGGACCGGCACCCCGCAGGCGGCTGCGATCTCGCGCGCGCGGTTCTTGTCGCCCATGTTCTCGATCGATTCGACCGAGGGCCCGATCCAGCGCATGCCGGCGGCCTCGGCGGCCTGGGCAAAGGCAGTGTTCTCGGAGAGGAATCCGTAGCCCGGATGCACGCCGTCGGCGCCATGCGCCAGGCCGGCTGCCAGGACGGCTTCGGTATTCAGATAGCTTTGTGCCGCTGGGGCGGGGCCGATGGACATGGCCACGTCGGCCATCTGGCAATGCAGTGCACCGGCGTCGGCCTCGGAATACACGGCCACGGTCTTGATGCCAAGCGCCTGCGCGGCGCGGATGATGCGACAGGCAATCTCGCCGCGATTGGCTACCAGGATTTTTTGCATGTCAGGCTCTTGCTGCTTGGGGCGGACACGCGGCGCTGGCTTCGGCGCCGCGTGGAGTGCCGGCCTGCGGGCCGGTCGGGGCGCGGCGTGGCCGCGCTTTTATTGACTTACTTGGCGAACAACGAGGCGATATTGGCAAACGCCTTCAGCTCCAGCGCATTGCCCGACGGATCCAGGAAGAACATGGTGGCCTGCTCGCCGACCTCGCCCTTGAAGCGGATATGCGGTTCGATGATGAATTGCATGCCGGCGCCCTTGAGCTTGTCGGCAGCCGCCTGCCAGTCGTGCATCGGCAGCACCACGCCGAAGTGGCGCACCGGCACGGCATCTCCGTCCACCGCGCTGGTCTTGCGGTGGCCGCATTCTTCCGGCGCCAGGTGGGCCACGATCTGATGGCCGTAGAAATTGAAGTCGACCCAGTCTTCCGAGCTGCGGCCTTCGGGGCAGCCCAGCAGCTCGCCATAGAATTCGCGCGCGCTGGCGATGCTGTGGACCGGGAAGGCCAGGTGGAACGGGGGCAGGACTGCGGTGGATTCGCTCATGGTGTGGAGACTCTTGGCAATGGATGTGTAGTGGGGACGTGCGGCGCGTGGCAACGCACCGTCCTGGAACCAAAGTCTATGCATGGCAAAAAATTAATAAAAGCGATATATTTTTGATCTTAGCTCCACGAAAATTGATGAATCGACATGTTGCGAGAACTGCGCACCTTTATCGCCGTCGCCCGCCACGGGACCTTCGCCAACGCCGGCGCACATATTGGCCTGACACAGTCGGCCGTCAGCGCGCAGATCCAGCGGCTGGAGTCAGAGCTCGGTTTCGCGCTGTTCGACCGCACCGGCCGTTCAGCGCGCCTGAACCCCGCCGGGCGCGAAACGCTGGCGCTGGCCGAGGAGCTGGTCGTGCTTTACGAGCGGATCGGCCACCAGGGCCTCGACATCCAGGGCTCGGGCATGGTGCGCATCGGTGCCATCGCCTCGGCGCAAGCCACCTTCCTGGCCGATGCCATTGCCGCGTTCCGGGCCGAACTGCCCGGCTGCCGTGTGCGGATGGTGCCCGGCGTTTCGCTCAACCTGCTCGGCCAGGTCGACGCCGGCGAGATCGACATCGCCGTCATGATCCGGCCGCCCTATGCGTTGCCCGCCGAACTGGAATGGCGCCCGCTGCTGGAAGAGCCCTTCGAACTGCTGGCGCCCGCCGCGCGGGCCGGCATGGACTGGAGGGACGCAATTTCCACGGCGCCCTTTATCCGCTATGACCGGGCTTCGTTCGGCGGCAGGCTGGTCGACCAGTTCCTGCGCAAACAACGAATCGCGCCTCAGGAAGCCATCGAGCTCGACGAACTCGAAGGCATCGTGCAACTGGTGGCGCGCGGGCTCGGCGTGGGCCTGTTGCCTCGCATGCTTGCCGGTGGCGCGCGGCCGCCGGGCGTGACGGCACTACCGCTTGGCGACGACACGTTCTATCGCGAGGTGGGACTCGTCGAGCGCGCGCGGCACAGCCGGCAGCCAGTCGCGAGCCGCCTTGCCGACCATATCGGCAAGGCGGCGCAGGCGATGGTGGCGTCGGATCGAAGCGATCGGCCCTGACCTGCAGCGCAGGTTCCGTGTCTTCGGGCGCGGCGGGGCGATCTTCTATGGGCTGTCGGTGCTCGACATCGCCCTGTCGGACATCTCATTCTGCACGGAGAGCAAGGGAATTCTGCTCAGTGCGCCTTCCCACGAAAGTCCAGCGGCACCGGCTGGGTCAGCGTCTCGGGGCGCAGGATGCGGTCGAGCTCCTCTTTCGACAGCAAGCCCTTGCGCAAGACGATTTCATAGACGCTGCCGCCCGTGGCGTGCGCTTCCTGCGCAACGGCGGTCGCGTTCGCATAGCCGATGTAGGGGTTGAGCGCCGTCACGACGCCGATCGAGTTCTCGACCGTGGCGCGCAGCCGGTCGGCATTCGCGGTGATGCCTTTGACGCAGCGCTCGGCGAGCGTCAGGCAGCCGTTGCGCAGATGGCTGACGCTCTTGAACAGGCTGTGCGCGATGATCGGCTCGAACGCATTGAGCTGGAGCTGGCCGGCCTCGGCCGCAAAGCTGACAGTGACGTCATTGCCGATGACTTCGAAGGCGATCTGATTCACGACTTCGGGGATCACCGGATTCACCTTGCCGGGCATGATGCTCGAGCCGGCCTGCATCGGCGGCAAGTTGATCTCGCCCAGGCCAGCGCGTGGACCGCTGGATAGCAGCCGCAGGTCGTTACAGGTCTTCGACAGCTTCACGGCAACGCGCTTCAACACGCCGGAGAGCTGCACGAAGGCGCCGCAGTCCTGCGTGGCCTCGATCAGATTGGGTGCGGTCTCCAGCGGGATGCCGGTGATCTCGCGCAGGCGCCGCAGCACCACCGGCGCATACGACGGATGCGCGGTGATGCCGGTGCCGATCGCGGTGGCACCGAGGTTGATCTCGCAGATCAGCATCGCGGCTTCGCGCAGGCGCGCCTCGTCCTCTCCGAGCATCACGGCGTAGGTGCTGAATTCCTGGCCGAGCGTCATCGGCACGGCGTCCTGCAGCTGAGTGCGGCCCATCTTGATGATGTGGGCGAACTCGTTGGCCTTCGCCTCGAAGGCCCGTCGCAGCACCGCCATGGCGTCCACAAGACCGGCGATACCGAACCACGTAGCGACCTTCAGCGCGCTCGGGTAGACATCGTTGGTGCTCTGGCCGATGTTGACGTGCTCGTTCGGGTGCAGGTGCTGGTACTCGCCCTTCTGATGGCCGAGCAGTTCGAGCGCGCGGTTGGCGATCACCTCATTGGCGTTCATGTTGGTCGAGGTGCCGGCGCCGCCCTGAATCACATCGACGACGAACTGGTCGTGCAGCTTCCCGGCAATCAACTCCTGGCAGGCGCCGACGATTGCGTCGCAGCGCGCCTTGTCGAGCAGGCCCAGCTCATGGTTGGCCTGCGCCGCGGCCTGCTTGATCGCCGCCAGCGCCTTGATCAGCTCCGGGTAGATGGAGATCGGGGTGCCTGTGATAGGGAAATTCTCGACGGCGCGCAACGTATGCACGCCGTAGTAGGCCTGGACCGGGACTTCACGGTCACCCAGGAGGTCATGTTCGGTTCTGAAGAGTCCGGCAGTCATGGTTACGCCCCTCGCGCAAATTGGGTTCAGCACTGTTGGCGAAGTCTATGGAATCGGCCGCGCCTGCACCACGTTCGATGCCAAGATTTCATGGGTTGTCGGGGCGCAATGCATGGTTATGCAGAAATGGCATAACCGTGGATTCGGTTCTGCCGGTCGCCTTCGCACCTGCTAGGGCAATCTGATGGCAAGTTACGTAAGCGGCGTATTTTGCGTGATGACTTGGGGGAGGCCCCGAGCGGGTGCCCGGTATTGCCCGATGTTGCCGCGGCTCACCGGGGCTTTCCTACTCGTGCCGCCTGGATGGCGATGCTTCCGCTTGCTGAGATGTCCGACAACCGGGTCGCGACCTTCCCGCGTTTCGTATTTGCACCAGAACCTTCGCCCTACCGCGTGGCGAACGCCAGCCGCGGTGGCGCTTCTGGCACCGCGCAGCGAACGCGCCGGTCGCGCTCCGGCAGTGTCAGCTGGGTATGTGGCGGCGCGGCTCGCCGCACGCCGAGGATTTCCGCTACATTGGCTTGCGGGCGGAGCAGCGGCCGCAGCAGCGAGGCGGGTCCTGTGAGCAGCGGCGTCACGCCCGGGCCGTGCCCGCTGACCGTGCTGTCGCCGTGCACCACGACGCCGATGGTCACGCGGTCATTGGCGTAGCGCGGCCCCCGCCGCGTATCGGCGCCGATGATCGCCACCATATCGCCGAAGCGCAGGCTGCCCAGACGGTAGCGCTCACGTGCCTGCCGGTCCGACAGCTGGATATCGTAATCCCCGCGCCATGCATTGTTCTTTCCCAGCCCGGAGCCCATGACGCGCGCCGGCACCAGATGCGTGACCGGCGCATGGAGCTGGCCATCGCGCTCCAGCAGGCCCCATCGCGCCAGCAGGCGCGGCGAGCAGTTGAGGACTTCGATTCGGGGGTGGTCGCGGAGTCGTAATCCCAGTCCATGCGAAAGAATCTGGATGCGGTCGCCGATGCAAAGGCGCACCAGCACCTCCGTGGGAAAGTCCACCAGCACGTGGTTGACGCCGCCGTGCTTGCCCGTCACCACACCAGTCCGGCCCGCGCACGCTCCGTTGACCACACGGGCCGGATTGCCGACGCAGGCATAGGTCAGCAGGGCGCTGTTGGGTCCGTCGCGTGGGCCGACGATCTCGCGCCCGTTGTTGTGCAGGGCGACCCCCGGCTCGATATGGTCGCCCGCCAACCCGACGCAAGGATCGCCGATGCGCTTATTGACCACGATGCCGCCGGTACCTGGCAGGACGCGCGGCACGCCGTCGTAGCCAATGCGGTAGGGCGAGGCGCGCCCCACGGGATGGGCGATCTGCCCAAGGACGGACACCGCCACGAGTTCGTCGGCATTGATTCGGGGAACGGGGCGTGCACCGTCGCGGCCGGCCGGACGGGACAGGGCTTGCTGGACGAGCGGAATCGGGCGGGACATGGGAGCCATCTCCTATCGCATCCTGCGCACCACGGTGGCGGCGACCTGCGGCTGTCTCGGCGCGCGCCGGTTCTCGGCCGCGACGGTGTCGTAGACGGTGTGCGCGATATGGTGCAGCTCCGCATCGGTCACGCGTCCGCTGACCTGATAGAACAGGCGCACGCGCTGCGGCAGCCCGGGCACGGCGCTGGTCCGAGACTGGCGCATATGGCGCCGCACCTGGTCCACGTCGCGCACCACCTGTCGCGCAAGATGGCCCAGGCGTAGCCGTCCGTTGGCGTCGCGGTAATCGGTTGCGTGTAGCAGCTTGCTTTCGAGGCCGGCCGGCAGGCGCTTGGGGGCAGCCGGCATCGGCGTGAGATCGAGCACCGAGCCGCCCCTGCGCGGGCCGATGCGGAGCTGGTTGCGCACATCGAAGCCGCGCAGGCACAGGCGTTCGACCAGGATCTGCTCGGCGCAACGGCCACGCAGGTTATTGATGACGATGAGCGCCGGACGCTGCCCGCGCGGCCGGGCCTCAGCGGCGGCCAGATCACGGCATGCCAGATGCCGGGCGCGCGAGGCCGGCAGGCATTCGTTGCGGCCGACGGCAGGGTCGGCATCCCCGGCGCGCCCGCGCTCGCGCGTCCAGTGCCGAACGGCATCGTCAAGCATGGCGTCGACGAACTGGTCGATTGCTGCGCTCATGCTTCGGCTCCTTGCGGGGCCGGTGTGCCGATCGCCGGCGTGGGGCAAAGGGGATACCACCAGGCGGTGGCTTGCTGCCAGGGGTCGGCATGATGGCCGGTCCCGACCAGCGGGCCATCGACGCAAGCATGGTGCGGCGACGACGCCATCACATGCAGCGCGGCCAGCCTGGGCAGGCGTTCGGCGAGCCCGGCCACGCCTGCCGCTGCCAGTGCGTCGCGCAGCAGCGAGCGCTCGGCGCCGAACAGGGATTCGGAAGGCAGCGGGTCCAGATGCCGCACGTCGACGCCGCTTCGCCACAGGGCATCCACCGGCCACGGAGCGCCGTCACCATCAAGCGTGGTCAGCACGATGGCGGCATCGAGCGTGGCGGAGAGTGCGAGCGTGTCGAGGGCGATGGCGAGCGGATCCCACCAGGGGGAGGGCATTGGGCCGAGCGCCGGCCTTGCTCCCTCGCAGCGGCGCAGCAGGGCGTCGAGCAGGACCTCGTAGCGCTCGACCACGGCATGGTCGGCAGCGTCGCCAAGCTGGGAACCGGCCACGTTGTCTCCGACCCAGCGAAACGGCCACGACGCGGCATCGGTGCAGTCGCGCATCGCGATCCACGCAATCAGAGCGGGTTCGAGCGGCGGCGGCACGGCGCCGCCGCTGTCCAGTGCGGCGCCGTTGGCCGAGAGGCTCGGCAGTACCATCTCGCTCGCATCGATGACCTGCCAGAACGCGCGCGTGAGCCAGGGCTCCAGCACCCGCGTGAGCCGCAACGCCAGGCTCGGCCCCCAGGGCGACCCGAGCACCAGCGCGGGATCGAGGATGCAGGCGAGCTTGCGTTGCCGTACCGATACGATCATGTCCTCAGCATGCATGGCGGGGCGTCTCCGTGTCAGCCGCGGTCAGGGATGCGCAAATGTACGGCGCGCCACGGTCAGGCCGCAGCCTGCGGCACGCCGAGCACGCTGTTCAGCGCGTGTGTCACGCCGGGGAATCCTCGGCCCTCGGGCGTCATCCGGTACGCGGCGACCCACGCTTCCGCGTGCGCGCCCATGGGCCGCACCACGCTCTGGAACAGGATCGGATCGGTTGCGGTCTTGAAATCATTGTCCGCAACAAACTGCAGGATCCGCCGGCCGCTTTCGGCCATCTTGGCCCGTTGCGAGGGCTCGGCCACCCCGCCGAGATAGCGATTCGAGACGATCTCGACCACATCCCACTTGGTGTTGGCGTCAAAGGCCTTCTTGATGTCGGGCGAATCCAGCAGCTTGAGCACCTGGATCAGGTAATGCCCGGTTTCCATCGCGAGCGCGAAGATATTGCCGTAGGTGGACCGGTCCAGCGCATAGCGCAGGTCGAGTCCGATGCGCTGGATGGTGCCGACGCTGCCGAAGGGACGCTGGTCGATCAGCTGTCCGCCCCGGATGACTTCGCCGATCAGCAGATCGCGGAAGTACTGGCCCATCGCCACCATGAAGCCGACCATCTGGCGATGGAAATTGCGGTTGACCACTGCGCCGGCCGGGGCCTGCGCGGTGCCATAGTTGAAGGCGCGCCGATAGGCCACCATGCGGTCCTGCCGGGTGTAGCGCAGTGGCCGCCATTTTTCGAGCAGATAGAGTCCGCGCGCGCCGGGGCCGCGCTGGATGCGCATCTTCCCCAGGCGGAACAAGCGCAGCAGGGTCTCCACCACCTCAAAGATCTTCATGCGCTCGTGCTGATAGATAAAGTACAGCTCGGCAGCCGCATGCAACTGGCTCGGGATGATTGAATCGTCGAAGTCAGGCTGTACATAGGGATAGCCGATCTTCTCGAAGCCGACTGCCCCCTGCGGACCGAGGCCGAGCAGATCGAAGAAGCCTTCCTCCCCGCTGCCATTGGGTTTGGACAACAGTTCAGAGTAACGCTGCTCGAACTGCGACGCGAAGGCGTCGCGCTGGTCGGGCGGCAGGCTGGCCAGCTGCTCCTGCAGAAAGGTCTCCCACAGGCGCTGAATGGTTTCGGTGGTCTGGAAGTTCATGATGCGCTCCGTCGTCGGGGGTCAGGCCTTGGCAGGGCCGCCGTCGGGACCCGCAGGGCCCGCTCCGGTACCGTCGGCGCCAGTACCTTCGGCGCCGTCGAAGGCATCAGCCGCACCGGGAGTGAGAGGGGCGGGGGCAGCGGCGGGCGGCACGGCGGACGTGCCCGGCGTAAGGAGTCGCCGGCGATTCCGTTCCCCCAACTCGTGCGCGATACGATCGATCGAGCCGTCCGGATGCGGCGGAATCTGCGGGGCGTGCTCGCGATAGTCGCGGTTGCGCCGGTGCCACTCGGGCACGCGCTGCTCGATCATCATCAACGCGCCGCGCTGGTATCCCGGCAGCATTCCGATATTGCCAAAGGTCCCCATATGTGGCGGACTGTGATAGACGGGGGCGAGCGTCGCATCTGCAAGCACATCCGAGGCCGGAATGCAGCCGGATGTCATCTGTTCGACGATGGGCCGCAGTGCGCGCTCGGCCTGCAGCTGGAGCACAAGCTCGCCATGCATCAGCCAGGCGAGCGGTGTTGGTCCTGCCGGCCCTGTCAGATCGAAGTGATCAATGGTGTGCTTGTCCCATACACCCCATTGGGGCGCGGGGATGACCGGATCCTGCAGGGCGGCGAAGCTGACCCCTGCCGGGATCAGCAGTGCGGCCATTTCCGACAGCATTGCGCCCGTCGGGTTGTCGGGATTGGTGATGTCCTTCATCGGTGCAGCGGCATCGAGCCAGACATTGGGGTAACGCAGCGCCAGCGCAAAGATGGCGTGGGCGGCGGCACGCTGTTCCGGCATGCCAAACTCTTCGGTGCCGTTGGCGTAGAGATCGATTGCGCGGTCGAGATCGTGCAGGACGCGGTCAAGCAGGACCTGCAGCTTGAGCGTATCGGGGTCGCAGTCGCAACGGGTGACACAGTCGATGGTCGAAGCAAATCTGCCGCGCAGACTGACCAGATTCATCAGGCGGTGCTCGGCAAAGGTGGTGCCGCTCCCTCCGTAAAGGCCATACATCAGTACGCTGGGACGCGCAATGCGCAGGAGGCGCAGGCCGCCGGAAGCCTGGAAGCCGTCCACGAACAACTGCAGGGCGTCCTGGAACGCCAGCAGCGGTGGCGCGTCGCGGACCGGCAGGTGCAGCGTCACCTGCACGAAGCGCGAGAACCGCCCGAGCATGTTCCATGCGGTCGCGCCGACCCGGCGCAGCCCGTCGCTCGAGCCTCCCGCACACAGCTGGATCATTTCGTCCATCGCACGGGAAAGGTCGGCTTCGTGGAGCAGTGCCCGCAGGTCCGACTGGCCATGCGCTTCGAGACTGGCGTGCAGGCCGCGATAGGCGGCCAGGCCTCGCGGCATCGTGTTCTGGTCCAGCGATTCCTGGGCCACGCCCGACATATTGCGCAGGCACACCAGCACCTGGTCGCGCCGCGCCTGCAGTTCAGAGTAGGGCACGCGCAGTAATGTGCGCCCGCCCTGGAAGCCTGTATTGGCGAGCGCCTCGCCCATCAACACCAGAAGCACCGCAGCCACTTCGTCGAGGCTCTGCCCGAGATTGCGATAGCTTTCGTTCAGCTCGGTGGACAGCGCGCCCACCATCCGCGCCAGCCTGGCATATTCGCCCAGGCGCCGCCGTGCGGCGAAAGCCCGGTCCCGGCTGTAGGGGTCGAGGGACTGGCGTGCCGCCGCGACGCCATCGTCGATGGTGAGGGACAGGGTCTGATGCCACCCCTCCAGCTCTGGCCGGATGTCCTTGGTCAGGTTGCTCGCGATCAGTTGCTGCAGATCCTGCTCCACATCCGCCCGGGCCTGATCCAGATCCAGATTGGTCGCGGTCGCCTCCGGCGCAGCGATGGCCGAGGGCCGTGGAGCCGCGGTATTCAGGAACGGTAGTCCCTGAGCCTCGCCGCCGATACCCTGCGCGCGCGCGTCGGACTGGTAACGGTCCAGCAATGCTCTCGCGATCTGCTGGGCGTCGTTGGGATCTCCGATCTTCAGTTCGCGCCGCAGCAGGGTATCGAAGGCGAGTCGCTGGCTGTTTCCGATGCTCGTGGGTTTGCCGTCGGAGCCGGACGGAACCGGTTGGGGAATCGCGGGATAGGCCATGGTGATCCTCTGTTGCGTTGAACGGCGTGATGCGTGTTGTCGTGCGCGCCTACGACACCAGGTGCAATAGCGCAGGTTGCGGCTCGTACGGCGCTGCGCGCGGGCGTCGCGAGGCCATGCGCGCGCTCAGCTGGCCGATCACGCAGTGCGCGAGGCGCCTCGGCGGGATGCGCCCGTCCACTATCGCGTAGTGCGCGGCGCTCACGAGGTGGCGGGGAGGCAGTCCGGTTTCACGTTCGGACGCAAGCAGCCGCGCGCCTTCGCGAATGGCCGCCTCGTCGTCACGCGAGAAGGGAATGATGTCGGCCAGGGCGCGCTGGGCGAGGTTGCGGCGCGTCTGGAACGCAATCTCGTCGACGACGTCCGGGACGATGCGCGGCACGCTCTGCATCAGCGCGGCGGGTATGCGGTGCCCGGCGGAGGGCTGGTACAGGTTTTGCCAAACCCGTAACAGCCGTGCGGCGTCGCGCGTGAAGCCGAGCCGGCGTAGCATTTCGGCCAGCAGGTAGACACGCAGGTAGGCGGTGGGATGCGCGCCGCCGGGCCGGTAGGTCATGGTGCGCGGCTGGGGGTGCGCGAGGAAATCCGCCATGCCCCAGGCCGCCGCCGGGCCACCGAGCAGGATGGCCGCGAGGTCCGCGAAGATCTCCTTGTGCCAGCGGCCGTAGACGGTGGCGAGAAAGGGATCGCGCGTCTTGCCCATGGTGCGCCTGAGTACGGCCTGGCGGTTCTCCCTCCAGATGCCGAGGTCGGCCTGCAGGTTGTGTGCGACTTCATGCAGGAAGACCGATTGCCATGGCTGGTCTCGGTCCCAGGGTATGCGGATCAGCGGAAAGGGATTGGTCTCGCCGAGCAGCCGCGACAGCGCCACGCCACGGCGCATCGTCGCGGGAGAATAGCCGTGCTCCATGTAGCAGACCGGCTTGAGCAGCGGGCCATCGAAGACGCGCGGCGCGGCGCGTCGAACGGCGCGGTAGCAGTCTTCGGCGATGACGTCGTGCGCGGCGAGCGACGGGCCGAAGCTCGTGCCCCGCTGCGCGAACACTTCGTAGAACATGCCGAACAGCCGCCGCGCGCGGTCAAGTTCGCGCTCGACCAGCGCCACCTCGATCAACACCCGTTGCGCAGGCCTCTGCTGCCAGTCCGGCAGCATCTGATCGAAGCGCGCGCGGATGCGTTGCTCGGCCTGGGCCAGCCGCGCGTTGGCCGTGTCGAAATGTTGCTGCGAAGGCGCATGGGGCATGTCTTGCGGGCGCAGTCCGACAAAGGCGTTGTCGACCCGGGCCAGCCGCGACAGGCGCGCGGACAGGCCGCGAATCTTTGCGCTCAGGAATCGCTGCAGGTTCATGGCCGGCCCCCGTTCCGATCGGTGTCACTGGCGACGATTCATGCGCCACGGACGATGATGGTCACCGGCCCGCGCACATGCATGCGACGGCCGCCGCAGTGTGGGCAGCCGACGCCATGGCCGCCATAGTTGCGGGACTGGGCGCGCGGGCCGGTTGCCGCGACACGGCGCGCTAACGGCGCTATCGTGCGCGCGGCGGCCTGCGCGCCGCGGCCGCGCGGCGTGGCCCGGCGCGCCGCAGGCACCAGCGGCTGCGACAGCTGGCGCGCCGCCTGGGGTCGCCGTGCCACGGCTTGCGCGGTGCGGGTGGCGGTACGCACAGCGGCGCGCGGCGGCAACTGGCGCGCCTGCACTGTGCGTTGCGTGGCGCGCACCGCGCGTGCAACCGCGCGTGCCGCGGGGGCGCCGCTGGTGCGGGTGGCCGTTCGCACCGCCTGGGCCACGCCGCGCACCGCGGCGCGACGCACGGCGGGCGCGGCGCGCGCGACCGAGGGGAGGGCGCGGCGGAGCACCATGCCGGCCAGCACCGGCGCGGCGGCGTCGATCGCATCCTCGTCGAGTCCATCCACCAGTTCGTCGAAGGTCTCATACTCGTCGGCGCCGTCGGCGAGCATGCGCCCGGCCACATTGGCGATGCGCCCGATCAGCTGCGCTTGTGGAAGAGGAATCATGCTGGCGATCGGTCCCACCACACGCGCGGCCTGCCCAATGCCTTGCCCCACGCGGCGCGCGACATTGACCGCGCCGCTCGCCATGCGCCGCAGGCGGCGGAAGAACTCGTCGGCGTCACCGGCTTCCATGGCATCGGCCACGGCGTCCTCCATGCCGTCCAGTTCGTCGTAGGCGGCCTCGTATTCGTCGACGGAGTCGATGCCGTCCACGTCCTCGTAGGTATCGCCCTCGTCCTCGCCTTCGTCATACTGGGTCGCGCCGCCTGCGAGCACGCGGCCGACGAAGTTGTCCTCGCCTTCATCCCATTCGTCGTAGCTGTCGTTGCCCTCGTCGGATTCGTCGTACCCGTCGTCGTGCATCAGGTCCATCGCGCTGCCTCGAGTGGGGCCCTCGGCGGCTTCATCCATCAGCTCGTCCATTACATCGGCCTCGAATCGGTCCATGGTGTGCTCCTTGGTGTGCGGATCAAGTTGATTGGCTCAGCGGGGTGCGACCGTCAGCGTCACAGGTCCGCCGAAGTGGAAGGTCCGGGCTCTTCTCTGCCGGATGGTGCGCACGCCGCGGCCGATGCCTGTGGGGCGGGCCATCGGCGCAGGGGGAGCGGGTTGCGCCAGGCGATCGAGCATGCGGGGATTGGCGACGACGCGGCGCGCGGCCTGGGGCAGCCCACGGCGCAGCGCCCGTGCGGCCTGGTTCGGCGGTTGCTGGCGTTGGCGTGCGACGCGGGTGGCGGCGCGCGCCAGCGGTGCCAGGGCGCGTGTGGCCCCGGGTCCGCCTGCGCGCACCAGTTCGCGTGCCGCGCTGGCGACGCCGCGCACGAGTTGCCGCCGGCCCGCGGCCGATAGTTGCGCCACATTTGACAGGCCGAGTCCGCGCGCGGCGGCGCGCGTGGCGAGCGCCACCGCTGCGGGCAGGGCCTCGTCGATGCCGTCGTTGGCATAGAGATCGATCATCGCGTCCATGCCTTGGCTCGCGCTGGCCTGCGAGGCGAGCAGTTGGCTGATCTGCGCGAGCATGTCCTGCGTGCCGCCGCCAAGGGTGCCGAAGGTGCCCGCCTGCCGGCGCGCCTGGCGCGCCGCGTGGCTGACGTCCCCGGCAAGGCGGCCAGCGGTTTGCAGGCCGCGCGCAAGGTTCGGCGTGCCCAGCATGCGCGCAAGGGCGGCCGCCGCGTTGGCGGTGGGGGAAGCAGCCTGCGCCACCCGGCCCACCTGTCCCGCCACGCGGCCCGCCCTTCGTGCGACGCCCTGCATGCGTCCGGCCTGGCGGCTTATCACCCCGGCCGCGCGGCCGAGGCCGCCCAGCAGGCGGCCGAGAAATTCGTCGTCGTCGGCGGCGTCGAGGCCGTCGGCTACTTCTTCCTCGAAGGCGTTCCATACGGCCATCTGGTCGATGTGGTCGCCGATGTCGGTGTCTTGCGCGGCCGCCATATCGGCCGAATCTGTCTCGTCCGTGAAAGCATCGTCGCCCCCGTCCTGGTCAAACGGGGACGCGGTCCGCGCGAAGCCCGATTGCAGCCCGGCATGATCGGCGGCGTCGTCGGCCGTGTCGCCGTAGTCCGTGCTACTGGCGTATTCGTCCACGCCGAGGTCTTCCATCAGGTCATTGTCGAATTGGTCGCTCATCGCATGCCTCCACGCGGCCGTGTGTCATGCCGCTGTCATGGCCACTCTAGATGCGGCGAGGTGCCCGCCGCATCGCCCGATGCCTCTGGCACGGCGGGATTCGCGCGACCGGCCGGGCGCGACAGGACCGGCGCATCGGGGTACGGCACAACGGGCCCGCAAGGCGGGGCGTGCCGACTTGCCGTAGCCGGAATGGGGTAGCCTGCTTGCGCTCTCGCTTTTTCCTTGCAAAGTCACCGGCCATATGCCAAAACAAAGAAGTTTCGAGCGGCCTGTGTCAGGGACAAGTGCAGCGGGGGCACTGCAGCATGACTCAGGGAACGCAGCTTGTCAGCGCGCATGGATACGAATGCGGACTCGAAGCCGGCAGTTGAGCTGTGCCGTCATGCGGGCATCCGGCGTGCCGTTCGCTCGTCGTCGTGTTGCCAGGCGGAACGACAAGAAGGAAAAACCATGCTTCACAGATTCCGCCGGGGCGCGCTGCTGGCACCGTACAGCGCATTAGGGGATTTGCCCACGGCCGGGTACGGGGCGGCGGCAATCCGGTCGGGCAGTTGGGGGAGAGAGGTCTGCGAGGTCGAACTGGGCGGCCGGCGATGTCGGTTGCTGCAGGTAGGCGGCCTGCGTGCGCCACGCGGGGGGGCGTACGGGGAAGGCGAGATTACCCAGTTCGAGTTCGAGGGGAACTATTACGCCCTGATCGCTGATCCGGTGGCCGTGCCGGCGGCCGCGCCGCTGCCGGCCGGCGAGCCGCGTCCCGCCGTCCCCGATGTGCGAAGCGTGTTGACCGTGCGCGAACTGCAGATCGTGCAACTCGTCTGCATGGGCTATTTGACTAAGCAGATCGCGGGCCGGCTTCATATCAGCGAATTTACCGTCCGCTCGTATCTCAAGACGATCTACTGCAAACTCGGCGTCCGTTCGCGCGCGGCGATGGTGTTCTGCTATATGCAGGCATGCGCTGGAGGCGCGGACGGCGCCCAAACCTGACAGCGGTCCGGTATCGGCTAACCGGAAGGGACGACACGATTTTTCAGGCAGACATCGAGGGGTGCACGAAAGACTGCATTCACAGGAACCCGATCGAGAACCAAGGCACCAGCGTCAGCAGCAGCAAGGCCACCAGCAGCGCCGCCATGTGCGGCCAGACCCGCGGCATGGCCACGTCAGGCGAAACCCGCCCGATGGCGCAGGCCGCGTAGAAGCCGACGCCGAACGGTGGCGCAAACAGGCCCAGGCCCATGGCGAAGATCACCACCATGGCGTAGTGGACTTCATGCACGCCGACGATCTTTGCGATCGGGAACAGCAGCGGGCCGAACAGCACGATGGCCGGGATGCCTTCAAGCAGGCTGCCGAGCAGGACGAATGCCAGCGCCGACACCAGCAGGAATCCGGTCTTGCCGCCCGGCACGGCGGACATGATCTTCACCAGGTCGTCGGCAAAGCCCGATTGCGTCAGTGCCCACGCCATGGTGGTGGCGCAGCCGACGATCAGCAGGATCGCGCCGGACAGCGCAGCGGTATCGACCAGCATCGGGTAGATGCTGCGCCAGTGGAAGCGCCGGTAGACGAAGATGCCGGCGAGCACTGCGTAGAAGATGCCGATGGTGGACACTTCGGTCGCGGTGGCCACGCCTTCCACTACCGCGGTGCGGATGATCACGGGCAAGGCCAGGGCCGGCAGGGCCACCAGCAGCGATTTCACGATCACGGCGCGCGTAGGGCGTACCACCGTGCTCATGTCTTCCTTGCGCGCCTGGAACCAGACCACGCAGGCCATCATGACCAGGCCCACCGCCGCCGGCATCAGGCCGCCGATGAAGAGCGAGGTGATCGACACGCCGGTGACCGATCCCACCGTGATCAGCACGATGCTGGGCGGGATCGTTTCGGACATCGCGCCGGACGCCGACAACAATCCGATCAGGTCGCCGTCCCTGGCGCCGCGCTGCTTCATTTCCGGGAACAGCGCGGGCGCGACCGCGGCCATGTCGGCTGCCTTTGCGCCGGAGATGCCGGACACGATATACATGGCGCCGAGCAGCACGTACTGCAGGCCGCCGCGTACATGCCCGATCAGGTTGGCGAGGAAGCTGATCATTGCGCGCGCCAGTCCGGTCATCTCGATCAACGCGCCCAGGAAGACAAAGAGCGGCACGGCGAGCAGGATCAGGTGCGACATGCCTTCCTGCATGCGGTTCGGGACGATCGACAGCGGGGTCGTGGTGGTGAAGGCCAGGTAGCACATGGTGGCCAGGCCGAAGGCAAAGGCGATCGGCACGCCAATGGCGACGCATGCCACCAGCATCAGCAGGAAGAAGATCACCAGGTTGATGTTGCCGAGTTCTGCCAGCACCGGGGACAAGGCCCACAATATTGCCCCGATCACGCCCACCGCCACGCCGCTGACGAGAACCCGCTTCCAGTCGGCCTGCGCGACCAGCCGGATGACGGCCGTCGCCAGCATCAGCAGCGCGCCGGCGAGCACCGCCGCGGAGCGATAGCCTTCACTGATCTCCAGCGTTGGCGACGAGACCTCGATGTGTTCACTCAGGTGCTCGTAGGCCGGCCAGACCAGCATCAGCAGGAACGCCACTACCAGCCACATGCCGAAGGCATCGAGCCACGCGCGCCTGGCCGGTGCCAGGTCCTTGATGAAGGTGGTCAGCTGCATGTGCGCGCTGCGCTGCAGCGCAATGATGGCGCCCAGCATTGCCAGCCAGAGGAACAGCATGCTGGCCAGTTCATCGGTCCAGGGGATGGGCGCATGCAGGACATAGCGCGCGAACGCACCACCGCCCAGGATGGCGATCTCGGCAAGCACGATCAGCGCGGCCGGAATCTCCACGACCCAGCGCATGGCGCGGCCCCAGAAGGCAAGGGCGGCGCCTGGTTCCTGCGGTGCGGCAGCGAAGGTTTCGGCAGTGTGCTCCATCGTCGTGTCTCCATGCGGCACGCGCTGAGGCGCGGCTTCTCGTTCAGTGTGGTGGTATGGCGTCAGGCCAGGCGGCCCGCGTATTTCTCGAGCCTGGCCCAGGCTTCGTCGCCGTACTTCTTCTTCCACTCGGTGTAGAAGCCGGCGCTTTGCAGCAACTGGCGGAAAGGCGTGGGATCGGGCCGGTTCAGCGTGATGCCCAGCTTGCCCAGTTCCGCTTGCGCATCGACATTCAGCCTGGCGATGTCTTCACGCTGGCGCAGCGCCGCGCTGTTGAAATGGTTGGCGATGGTCGCCTGCACTTCCTTCGGCAGCGCCTGGAATTTCCTGGCGTTGCCGAAGATGAAGTGGCCATCCCAGGTATGCGCGGTGAGCGAGCAGAACTTCTGGACTTCATAGAGCTTGGCGCTGCGGATCAGGGCGAGCGGGTTTTCCTGGCCGTCCACCACTCGCGTCTGCAGCGCGGAGTAGAGCTCGCCGAACGGAATGGCGGTCGGCGAGGCGCCAAGCGCCTTGAACATCGAGATCCAGAGCGGGATGCCGGGCACGCGGATCTTGAAGCCCTTCAGGTCCGCAGGGGTCTGAACCGGCCGGCTGGCCGAGGTGATATTGCGGTAGCCGTTGTCCAGGCACTTGTCGAACACGTGCAGGTTGACCTTGCCCAGCGCTGCCCGCACGTGCGCCCCGACGTCGCCATCCATGGCCGCCCAGACCGTGGCGTAGTCCTTGAAGGCAAAGGCGACGCCGTTGATGCCGGCGGTCGGCACCAGCGTCTGCAGGTTGGTGCCGGCAGTGGACATGAAATCCATGGCTCCGGCGCGGGTCTGCGAGATCATGTCGGGCTCGCTGCCCAACTGGCTGGCGGGATACACCTGGAGATCCACCTTGCCGCTGGTGTCCTTGCGGATGGCCTCTGCCGCTTCCTTGATGCGCAGTGTGCCCGGGTGGTCCGCAGGAAACGCCGTGCCGTATTTGAGCCGGATGCTGGCGCCCTGGGCAAAGCCGTGACGTACCGGCAATGCGAGCGCGAGACTGCCGGCGGCCAAGGCGCCGAACTGGCGGCGTGTCAGGGAGAAGGTCATGGTGATGTGTGCTCCTGTATCGAAAGATCTGGCGCCTTATTGGCGCGGCGGCATGGACAGCAATGCCGCCGCGCCGCGGTTTGCCAGTACCGCCAGGTAAGCGGCAAGGCGGGCGGCAAGGGGCGCAGGCCACGGCGTGGTGCCAAAGACGGCGGCATGGCCGAGCGCCTGGCGCACGGCATCGGCGTCGCAGCCTGCGCTGCGCAGGCGCTCGGCCAATGCGCCGGCGCCGGGGTCGCTGATCGCAAGTACCTCGCCGTGGTCGCTGCGGCCGGTTCGCAGGTAATGCAGCCACATCGCCAGCGCACGCTCAAGGAATTGCCGTTCGACGCCCGCGCTGCAGCTTTCGCGCAAGGCGGGCAGCCAGCGCACGGGGATCTTCTGCGTGCCATCCGTCGCGATCTGCGCGGTCAGGTGGGCGAGGGCGGTATTCTCGAAGCGATGCAGCAGGTCGCGACAGTAGCGGTCGACGTCATAGCCTGGCGGCGCCGCAACGGTGGCGCGCAAGTCTTGCATCACGCCCCGCGCGAATGCGGCGGCAGCGGGATTCGCCATGACGTCTGCGATGCTGGCAAATCCTCCAAGCTGACCGGCATAGGCCATTGCCGAATGGGTGCCGTTGAGCAGGCGCAGCTTCATCGCCTGGTAAGGCCGGACATCGGTCGTCAGCAGCGCGCCACCGGCTTCCCATGCGGGCCGTGGCCCCGCAAAACGGTCTTCGATGACCCATTGCGTGAAGGGCTCGCACACGACGGCGGCTTCGTCGCGCACGCCGAGCAGCCGGCTGGCCAGGTCGAGCGATGCTGTGCTGGCGGCCGGCACGATCCGGTCGACCATCGAATTGGGCAGTGCGATCTCGTCCTCGATGCGCCGTGCCAGGTCTGGATCGGACAGCGCCGCGAACTGTGCAAGCAGCCGACGCAAGGTGTCGCCGTTGCCCGCCATGTTGTCGCAGCACACCACGCTGAGCGGGGCGCCGCGCGGCCGGCGGCGTATGCCCGCCGCAAGGATGCCGAGGGTGCTGCGGGGGCGCTCCGGGTTGGCCAGGTCGTGGCGGATGTCTTCATCGCCGAGGTCGAGCCCGGTCGTGGACGGATGCTGGCTGTAGCCTTTCTCGGTCACGGTGCTGGTGACGACGGTGACGGCCGGGTCAGCGATGGCGTCGATCACCTGCTGCAGGGCCTGCGGCGCATACAGCGATGCAACCACGGCACCGACGATCCGTGTGTGGCTGGCATCGCCATGGCGCTCGGTGACCGAATAGAGATGGTCCTGGGCTTGCAGCGTGTTGCCCGTGGCGGGGCTGCGCAAGCTGACGCCGATGATTCCCCACCGGGTATCGCCCTGCGCCAGGGCGGCTTCGGTGTACAGCGCCTGGTGGGCGCGGTGGAATGCACCCAGACCCAGATGCACGATGCCCCGGCCCAGGCCGGAGCGATCGTAGCGAGGACGCTCGACCCCGGCACGCACCTTGAGAAGGGCTTCTTGTGAGAGGCGCTGATGGCGTGCTGCCGTGGCGGAAATGGGCTGCATATCGACAAAGGATCACATCTCTATGTTTACTGCCATGGTAGTGCGGCGGTTTTGTGCACTGTAGCGTCGAGTAACTGGCGAATCCATGCGGGTTTACGCCGAACCATGGGGAAAACGTCGACGTGCTACCATGGCAGTAACACACAAATAACCGACCCCAAATGCGCGCCTCCCGTATCTCGCTTGTTCGCGAAAATTCCCAGGAAGCCTTCAATGCCGAAGAGGTCCTGGCCCGTGCACTGGCTGGATTCCAGCTGGAAAAGGACCGTTCCTACACCGCCCAGGTCCATGCGATGCTGCAGCGAGCCATCGTGCGCGGCACGCTGCCCCCGCGCATGGCGCTGTCGGAGGCGGCGATCTCCCAGGCGATCGAAGTCAGCCGCACGCCGGTGCGTGAAGCGCTGGCCATGCTGGCCGACGAGCAGCTGGTGCAGATCTACCGGCAGGTCGGCACCATCGTCGCGCCGGTGCGCACTTCGCTGATCGAAGAGGGGCGCTTCGTGCGCTGCACGCTGGAGTGCGCCAATCACGTGCAACTGGCGCTGTCCATCACGAGCGAGCAACTGGCGGAATTCGGCAGCATCGTCGAGCGCCAGCGCGCCGCCGTCGCCAGCAACCAGACCGATTTGTTCTCGGAGCTGGATGAACTGATGCACCGCAGGCTGTTCGAGTTTGCGGGCAGGCACAACGTGTGGGCCATGCTCGAGCCCATCAAGCGGCATTTCGACCGGGTGCGCTGGCTGCTGCTGGGCCGGGTGGCCGACCACGCCAGCCGCGCGCTGCAGGAGCACGAGCAGATGCTGGCGCAGATGGCGGCGCGCGATGTCGCGGGCCTCGGGGCCAGCGTCGCTGCGCACATCAACCACATCACCGAGCATCTCCAGGCGTTGCGCAAGCAGGCGCCGGAGAGCTATTTCACTGACTGACCTCGCGGGGGAACGCGACTTGAAGATCGAATCTGTACAGACCATTGTCACCTGTCCGGGACGCAACTTTGTCACCGTCAAGGTGATGACGGATGAAGGCGTCCATGGCCTGGGCGATGCCACGCTCAACGGACGGGAACTGGCGGTCCAGGCCTATCTGGACGAGCACGTGATCCCGTGCCTGATCGGGCGCGATCCCCGCAACATCGAAGACATCTGGCAATACCTGTATCGCGGCGCCTACTGG
>NZ_JBYSZI010000004.1:0-28110 GCF_058787075.1 Cupriavidus sp. FW305-46 | reverse complement strand
CCCCCCCCCCCCCCCCCCCGCGGCTCGGTCACGATGACCGCCATCGCCGCCATCGACATGGCCTTGTGGGATATCAAGGGCAAGTTGGCCGGCATGCCGGTGTACCAGTTGCTGGGCGGCAGAAGCCGGCAAGGGCTGATGGTGTATGGCCACGCCAACGGACGCGACCACGCCGAGGCCGTGGAGGCCGTGCAGCGTCATGTGGAGCAGGGCTACAAGGCCATCCGCGTGCAGTCCGGCGTGCCCGGCCTGGGCAAGGTGTATGGCGTGGGCAAGGGTGGCGGCCATTACGAGCCTGCCGAGAAAGGCCTGCCGCCGGAAGAGCCCTGGGATACATCGCTCTACCTGCGCCATACGCCCGAACTGTTCCGCAAGGTGCGCGATGCCGTGGGTTTCGGGCCCCACCTGCTGCACGACGCCCACCATCGCCTGACGCCGATCGAGGCCGCGCGGCTCGGCAAGGAACTTGAGCCCTTCAGCCTGTTCTGGCTGGAAGACGCCACGCCGGCAGAGAACCAGGAGGCGTTCCGGCTGATCCGCCAGCACACCACGACGCCGCTGGCGGTGGGGGAGGTCTTCAACTCGGTCTGGGACTGCAAGACGCTGATCAGCGAGCAACTGGTCGACTACATCCGCGCCACCATCGTGCATGCGGGCGGCATTACCCATGTGCGGCGCATCGCGGACTTCGCAGCCATGTACCAGGTGCGGACTGGGTTCCATGGGGCGACCGACCTGTCGCCGGTGTGCATGGCGGCCGCGGTCAACTTCGGCCTGTGGGCGCCCAACTTCGGCATCCAGGAGCTGATGCCGCACAGCGAACTGACTGATGCGGTCTTTCCCCACAACTACCGCTTCGAAGACGGCTACCTGGTCATGGACGAGGTGCCGGGCCTTGGTGTCGATATCGACGAAGCACTGGCCGCAAAGTATCCCTACGAACGTGCCTACCTGCCGGTTGCGCGGCTGGCGGATGGCTCGATGTGGCACTGGTAGCCGGAGTTTCCGATGCTCAGCATTGTTGTCGAAGAACCCAACAGCATGGCCGTGTGCGAGCGGCCAATGCCGGAGCCCGCTGCCGGCGAGGTGCGCGTACGCGTGCGCTATGCCGGCATCTGCGGTTCCGACCTGCATATCTTCCGCGGTCACAATCCGTTCGTGGCGTATCCGCGCGTCATCGGCCACGAGTTCGTCGGCACCATCGATGCCGTGGGTGCCGGGGTTGATGCGTCGCGCATCGGCCAGCGCGTGGTGGCGGATCCGGTCATCAGCTGCGGACAATGCCATGCATGCCGGATCGGCCGCCAGAACGTGTGTAGCCGGCTCCAGGTGATCGGGGTGCACCGCGACGGCGGCTTCAGCGAGTACGCCTGCGTGCCGGCCCGCAATGCCTATGTGATTCCGGACGGCATGCCCGAAGCCAGCGCTTCGGTGATCGAGCCGTTCGCGGTGGCGGCCAATGTCACGCACCGCACCGGCGTGCTTGCGCAGGATGTGGCATTGATCTATGGCGCGGGGCCGGTCGGCCTCAACCTGATGCAGGTCCTCAAGCGCGTCCATGGCCTCCGCGCCTACATCACGGATCACCTCGACGAGCGCCTCGCGCTCGCGCGGCAATGCGGTGCCGGAGAGGACGAGGTCATCAACACCGCGCGCGAACCCATCGAACAGGCGCTGGCGGCGCGAGGCGTGGAAGGCGGTCCGACACTGATCTTCGATGCCGTATGCCATCCGGCCATCCTGGAGGAGGCCGTGCGCATTGCGGCACCGGCCGGGCGTATCGGGGTATTGGGCTTTTCGCCGACGCCATCGGCGATCCCGCAACAGGAACTCACCAAGAAGGAATTGACGCTGTATGCCTCGCGGCTTAACTGCGCGATGTTCCCGACGGTGATTGACTGGATCGCGAAAGACCTGGTCAATCCCGGGCAAATTGTCACGCACCACGTCGATTTTCGCGATGTTGTCGGCGCCTTTGCACTGGCCGAGGGCAATCCGGGCGAATGCTGCAAGGTGCTGCTTGACTTTGGTCATGGTGGCTGACATGGCGGACTTCGGGCTCATCGGGTTTCCTCACGCAGGTGAGTTGCCGGGCGTACGGCGCAACTTGCATAACCTGGCCCAGCGCTCGGCAGCCAGGCGGCAGGCGGATCGTCGCGAGCTGGAACAGACGTTGGCGCGGCTCACAGGGCGGGGTGTCTGAAGCGCCGACCCTTGCGTAATCAGCAGGTGGCGCTTGACGCGCATTCTCTCTTCGTTCACCTTATGTCCCCGGCATGGCCGGCGTCCCATTGCCGGCGCCGGGCTTTGCGCGGCGATCGCGCCAGTGCAGCCCGCGGGCGAACAACAAAAGGTGACCAAAGGGAGACCATCGCAATGAGCAAGCTACTGCTCGGACCCGTGCTGTCGTTTCGTGGCCTCGGAACGGATGGCTCATGGAAGGTGACGGCGCTCATCGGCATCGAAGATCAAGCCAGGGTTCCTCAGGTCACCGTGGAGGGCCGCAAGGCCGGCAAGCCGGTGATCCTGCTGCAGCATGCGGGCCACACCTATCTGCGCTACGACTTGTCCTGCAAGCTGCGCAAGAACGAACGGCGGGTACCGTACAGCATCGAAGGTGTCGGGGAAGCGTGGCACTTTACCGTGCCCGGCAAGGGCTACGCGCCGCGCATGGCCTATGTTTCGTGCAACGGATTCTCCGACCCGAGCGGCATGCGCAAGCTGGTCAAGGCTGAGAATGCGGTATGGGCGGACTTGCTGTGCAACCACGACAAGGACATCCGTCCGGCAGGCTATGAGCTGGACAAGGAGCAGCTCTGGCACGAGGCGCGTACCCATGACCAGGGCAACCAGCGCTTCCATCTGATGCTGATGGGCGGCGACCAGATCTACTTCGATTCGATCTGGGAAGACCTCAAGCTGCTGAAGCGCTGGATCGGGCTGACGCGCGAGGAGCAGCTGCAGTACCCGGTGGACGCTGACCTCGAGAAGGAAATCGAGGACTACTATTTCAAGCACTACAGCGCGCGCTGGCTGCCTCATGCAAGGTCAGGATGGGGTAGCGCAGACAAGCCGCTCGATGCTGCCCAGGCCATGGCACGGATCCCCACGGTGATGATGTGGGATGACCATGACATCTTCGACGGCTGGGGTTCCTATAGCTCCGAGATGCAGCGCAGTCCGTTGTTCCAGCGGCTGTTCTTCCATGCGCGCCGGGCCTTCTGGGTCTTCCAGATGCAGCATGGTGTCGAACAGCTTCCCGACCTGGTGCCGCGCACTGACGTCAGGATCCGGTCTGACGATCCATTGTTCGAGCCGGTCAAGTGGTCTCAGGTGCTGTCCGGCGACAAGCTTGCGCTGCCGTTGCTGGACGAGCAGCCGGGGTTCACGTTCGCGCATTCGGCTGGCCCAGTCGGCCTGATCGTTGCCGACCTGAGGACCGAACGATCCCAGGAACAGGTGCTTGGACCCGGTACCTGGGGCGCACTGCAGCGGTGGCTGTCGGGGATCGAATCGGGCCACGCCGCCAACCCTGGCGGCATCAATTGCCAGCACCTGCTGCTGATGTCTTCCGTGCCCGTGGTGCATCCCAAGCTGTCGCTGGCCGAAGCCTTCCTGGACAACTTTGGCCAGGATCATGTGCTCGACAGCAGTGCCGATGACCTCAAGGACCACTGGACCCACGACGACCACGAGGGCGAGAGGAAGCGCCTGGTGGAGACCTTGCTCAAGACCGCCAGCCAGAAGCAGCTGCGGGTCACGATCATCTCTGGCGATGTCCATGTCGCGGCCTGGGGTGTCGCCTACAGGAAAGATGTGGGGCCGAAGGACAACTGGGCGCAGATACAGCAGCTGACCAGTACTGCCGTGGTGCATCCCTCGCTGGTCGGGGTCATGGAGCGTCTGTTCTTCCATGTGCTGAACAACGTCGCTCAGTCGAAGCAGGCGCTTGATGTCAACCTGTCCGCGGAAATGATGCTCTTTCCCGGATCCAACCGGTACGTGATGCCGGCCAGGAACTGGCTTGCGATCGAGGTGGACCGGGGCACGGACAACCCGAACGGCTGCAAGCTGTGGGCGACGTGGCGGTGCGAGACCAAGGCGGCGTTCACCAATCACCTGCTGGCTACCGATCCGGTGAACTTATAATCTGGATCGAGTCAGAGAGTAGGGCGGGGCGGCGTGTTCAGGCATGCTTGCCCATGCCTCGCCGATTCAAACCCCATCCTCGGAGGATTCAAGCCATGCGCCATTGATGCCGCCGTCTGCATGACGGCCAGTCTCCACCGCCCCCAAGCAGGGGGAGTTCCTGGCATCCCTGGAATCCCGCATGTCAAATCCCAAGCTGACGCTGGAAAGCGTTTCCTACGTCCTGCCCGACGGCCGGACGCTCTTCTCTGAACTGTCCGAACAATTCGACGATCGTCCCACCGGCCTGGTCGGGCGCAACGGTATCGGCAAGTCCGTGCTGGCACGCATCCTGGGCGGGGAGCTGGAGCCCTCCGCGGGGCGTTGCGTGCGGTCGGGCAGCGTGCATTACCTGTCCCAGCAGGCCGCGCATGCCGTGCAGACGTCGGTGGCCGGGCTGGCTGGCGTGCAATCGGTGCTGGATGCGCTGCAGCGCATCGAGGCCGGCAGCACCGCGGCGCAAGACTTCGATGACGTCGGCGAGCACTGGAACATGCCACAACGGCTGCGGCAGGAGCTGGAGCGCAATGGCCTGGGCCATCTGCAGGCGGACACCCCGGCGAGCACCCTGAGCGGCGGCGAAGCCATGCGCGTGGCACTGACCGGTGCGTTGCTGTCGGATGCCGATTTCCTGATCCTCGACGAACCCAGCAATCATCTGGACCGGCCGAACCGGCTGGCGCTGATCGCGCAACTGCAACGCTGGCAGCGCGGCCTGCTGGTGGTCAGCCATGACCGGCAGTTGCTGGAGGGCATGGCGCGCATGGTCGAGCTGTCGTCGCTCGGACTGCGCAGTTATGGCGGCGGCTATTCGTTCTATGCGCAATGCAAGGCGCAGGAGCGCGAGAACGCCCTGCAGCAGCTGGATCAGCGCAAGCTCGAACGCAAGCGGGAAGAACAGTCGCTGCGTGCGCAGCGTGAACGCCAGGAGCGGCGGCAGGCCCGTGGCAACCGGCAGGCGCGCGATGCCAACCAGGCCAGCATCCTGCTGGGCCGGCAGAAGGAGCGCAGCCAGGCCTCGGCGGGCAGGCTGCGCCTGCAGCAGGCCGCCACGCGCGAAGCGCTCGATGCGCGCGTGCACGACGCCGCGCAACAGGTGGAGGGCGATGCCGCGATCGTATTGCTCGCGTTGCCTGTCAGTCAGGCCGCGCAACGCCGCGTGGCTGAACTGGACGAGGTCGACCTGCCGTTCGTGCCGGCCGCCACGCGCCGCATCAGCCTGATGCTGACGGGCCAGCAGCGCGTGGGCGTCGTCGGCCCCAATGGCTGCGGCAAATCCACCTTGCTCAAGCTGCTGGCCGGCCAGTTGCAGCCGCTTGCCGGCCGCTGCGCGGTGCATGCCGAGCGCGCCTACCTCGACCAGCAACTGGCCGGCCTGCTGCCGCAGCGCTCAACCATCGAACAGATGCTGGCCGCCAACCACACCGCCGGGGAGGCGGCATTGCGCACGCGGCTGGCGCTGCTGGATCTCGATGCGCAGAAGGTCACCGCGCCCAGCGGCCTGCTCAGCGGCGGCGAGCGCCTGAAGGCCGCGCTGGCTTGTACCTTGTATGCCGATCCGCCGGCACAGCTGCTGTTGTTCGATGAACCCAGCAACCACCTGGACCTGCCGTCCGTGCAGGCGGTGGAGACGATGCTGCGCGGCTATCAGGGCGCACTGGTGGTGGTGTCCCACGACGATGTGTTCATGGGCAGCCTGGGGCTGACCCATCGCCTGGCGGCAACGCCGGACGGGTGGAAGCTGGAACCCTGGTAGGCGGTCTATTTATACCCGGATGATATTGACATCGTATTTTATCCGGGTAATATTCGGGAATCGTCTCCCAGGGGCATCCCCATGACCAACGCAACGCTTCACAGCTACACCACCTTCGACGGCCACCGGCGTATCGCCACTGGTTCGCTGCAAGCCAATGCGCTGGCGCTCAAGCGCGCGCTGGAAGCCGGCGCGGGCAGACCCGTGCTGGTTTTCGACGACGGCACCGGGCGCTCGATCGACCTGGATACGAGCGGGACCGAGGCCGCCGTACTTGAGCGGACGGCCGAGCGCGCCGCACAGCTCGAATCCGTGCGGCTGCCAGCCGGCGACAACGATGAAGCGGCGGACGTGGCCGAGCCCCGGGGCCGCGGGCGCCCGAAGCTTGGCGTGGTGTCGCGCGAGGTGACGCTGCTGCCGCGCCATTGGCAATGGCTGGCCGCCCAGCCAGGCGGGGCATCGGTGGCCCTGCGCAAGCTGGTCGAGCAGGCGCGCCGGGACCACGCGGACAAGGACCGCAGCCGCCGCGCCAGCGAACGGGCCTACCACTTCATGGTGGCGATGGCGGGGGATTTGCCCGGTTTCGAGGAAGCCACGCGGGCCTTGTTCGCGGGCGATGTGGCGGGCTTTGCGCAGCGGCTCGAGGCATGGCCGGTGGATATCCGCGAGCACGCGATGAGCCTTGCGGACAGCAACGCTTGAACGGCTCCGCGGGCCTGGTCAGATGCCGCCCAGCAGGTCATGCGCATCCACGATCGCATAGGCGATCTCGGGATGCTCTTCCATGCTGCGGCGGATGGCGGCTGGGATCGACTGGCGGATCTTGCGGCACAGGCCGGGCTGCTCCTGCACCTGGATGCTGATGCCGCGCACCGTGCGCACGCCGCGCGCGCTGGGGGTGATGGTCAGCACGATGCCCAGCTGGGTCTGCATCAGGCTTTCCATGCGCTGCAATTCAGCCAGGCTGGTCAGGCGCTCAAGCCGTTCGACCAGCCGCTTTTCTTCGGCCCGGGTGAGCCGCAGCACGCGCAGGTCGGCGTTGGGGTCACTCAGCAAGGCTTCGCGCCCGCAGATACAGGCGCCGGGCGGGCATTCCGTGCGAAGAGGGAACGGCGCGTTCATGTGGGGCGCGGCCACAAGGCCGCAAGATAGCGGGGACGATGACCGGATATGTTAATTCAGGTTGCCGGTCGCCGGTTGCCCGCTGCGGGCACGCCATCTTTCCCGCAGCACCTCAGGTCTGCGGCCGCGGCACCTGGCCTGGCCGCGCCCTGCCGTCCCACACCTGTTCGCCATTGTGCGCGGACATGGTTCCGTCCAGCTGCTCGATATGGGCCGACGCGAGGGTGAGCCGCCGGCCATGCGCGCGGCCCTGGCGGTGCGGCCGCTGTTGCCCGCGGTCGGCCTGGAAATCTGGGCGACCCATTCCAGCCTGCGCCGCTGCCATTGGCGGGGCGCCGCTTCCTGGCCTCGGTTGGCAAGGTGCTGCGCGACATCCGGCCGCCTGCCGCGTGCGCGCAGGGGTAGTCCGGCAGCAAATGCCGATCCGGTCTATGCTCGCGGCAGCGGCGTGGCCCGACGGCCCCCGACAACAGGAATTTCCAACCTAGGCCTGCACAGGAGACCCCATGGCACTCTCGATGTACGAAGTCTCGATTCCCTTGTTCATCCGCGCGCTCGGCAACCTCGCCGCGATCCTGGACAAGGGCGCGGCCCACGCCCAGGCGCAGGGCATGGACCCGGCTGACCTGATCCAGACCCGCCTGATCGCCGACATGGATGCGCTGTCGGCACAGGTGCAGCGCGCCAGCGACGCCTCCAAGGGCTGCGCCGCGCGGCTGGCAGGCATCGAGGTGCCTTCGTTCGCCGATACCGAAACCACCTTTGCCGAACTGCAGGACCGCATCGCCCGCACCATCGGGTTCCTGGAGCAGATCACGCCTGAACAGTTGGAAGGCAGCGAGCAGCGCGAGATCGAGCTGAAGCTGCGCCAGGGGCCGATGACATTCGACGGCAAGTCCTACCTGCTGGGCTTTGCCTTGCCCAACTTCTATTTCCACGTGACCACCGCCTATGACATCCTGCGCCACAAGGGCGTGCAGATCGGCAAGCGCGACTACCTGGGGCTGAAGTAAGAAGCCGAGCGGGGCCAGTAGGAAAAAGCCGGGCGCGGATCCCGGCTTTTTCATTGTCGAACAGCCGCTTGGGCGGCCGCCGCCGGTCAGCGCGGTCAGCACCGGGGCGCCGATGGCGGCCCTTTGCAGCAAAACCGGGTGATCTGTAGAAGATATTTGCCGCGCGCCTGGCCGGCGGCCGGGACCGCATCCCGCCAGCCTCTAAGCGAAAACCCTGACCCCTCTGGTATACTTGCATTACGTCCGGACCGGCCGGACGCAGCCTGCGACAGGCCACAGGCGGTTCCTCCGGCAGTGCCCGGAGCCCTGCACGGAAAACCCGGTGCACACCGCCCGCGCTGCCAGCCATGGGGCGCCGATCCGGGAGCCCGAGCCCAGATCCGTGATACTTGTTATCCGGCCTTTGCCCAATACCTGTTGAAACCCCGGCCAGCCCAAGGGCGGCCGAATGCCCGTTAACGGTCGAAAAACGGTCCCAGAGAGACCCCCACGCATGACTTACGCCGTCAAGGAAATCTTCTATACGCTGCAGGGCGAAGGCGCCAACGCCGGCCGCGCCGCGGTGTTCTGCCGCTTTGCCGGCTGCAACCTGTGGAGCGGCCGCGAAGACGACCGCGCCAGCGCGGTGTGCCAGTTCTGCGATACGGATTTCGTCGGCACCGATGGCACGCGCGGCGGCAAGTACCGCACGGCCGAGGAGCTGGCCGCGGTGGTCGCGTCGGAATGGCCGCAGGGCGGCGGCGGCCAGCCGCTGGTGGTCTGTACCGGGGGCGAGCCGCTGCTGCAGCTCGACGCGCCGCTGATCGACGCGCTGCATGCGCAGGGCTTCGAGATCGCGATCGAAACCAACGGCACCATCGCCGTGCCGCCGGGCATCGACTGGGTCTGCGTCAGCCCCAAGATGGGCTCGGAACTGGTGGTCACGCGTGGTGACGAGCTCAAAGTCGTGATCCCGCAGGAGGGCCAGGACTTTGCCGCATACGAGCAGCTTGATTTCCGCCATTTCCTGGTGCAGGCCATGGATGGCCCGCTGGCGAGGGAAAATACCGCCGCCGCGGTGGCGTTCTGCCAGCGTCACCCGCGCTGGCGGCTGTCGCTGCAGACCCACAAGCTGCTGGGCATCCGCTGAGCGGCGCGGCATCCACGGTATCGACAGGTCGCCCAACGGGCGGCAAAACGTACACAATACAGGCTTCGGACGCGCGCGCAGTGTCCGTTCCAACGCAGGCGGCCGGCACCGGCGCCGGTACACATGAGCAAACAAGTTTCCATTACCCGCCGGCTGGAGTTCGACTCCGGCCACCGCATCCCGAACCACTGCGGCCAGTGCCGCAATATTCACGGCCACCGCTACCGGCTGGACCTGACGCTGTCGGGGGAGGTCCTGCACCGCGAGGGCGCGTCGGATGACGGCATGATCCTGGACTTCGGCGACATCAAGGCGCTCGCCAACGAGCACCTGGTCAACAAGTGGGACCATGCCTTCCTGATCTATCGTGGCGATACCGCGCTGCTGAACTTCCTGCAATCGATGGAAGGGCACAAGACCGTGGTGCTGGACGCGATCCCGACGGTCGAGAACCTGGCCCAGGTTGCCTTCGACATCCTGGCGCCGGTGTTCAAGGACTGCTTCGGCCACCACCTGCGGCTGACCAGGCTGGTGCTGTTCGAAACGCCCAACTGCTGGGCGGAAGTGAGCGCGCCCGCGGTGCTGCCGGCGCAGGACTGAGCGGGGACGATGCCAGAGACGCCACCGCTGCCGTTGCGCGCGCTGCGCGCCCTGCCTGAAGACCCGGCCGAGGCTGCCGAGCGTGATGCGCGCTACATGCGCGCCGCGCTGGAAGAAGCCCGCCTGGCCGAAGCCGCCGGCGAGGTGCCGGTGGGCGCGGTGGTGGTCTGGAACGACACCATCATCGCGCGCGGCCACAACCTGCCGATCCGCTCGGTGGACCCGTCCGCCCATGCCGAGATGCGGGCACTGCGCGCCGCCGCCCAGGTGATCGGCAACTACCGCATGCCTGAGTGCGAGCTGTACGTGACGCTGGAACCGTGCGTCATGTGCAGCGGCGCGATCCTGCACGCGCGGCTGCGCCACGTGGTGTTCGGTGCAGCCGACCCCAAGACCGGCGCCGCCGGCAGCGTGCTCAACCTGTTCGAGCAGGCGCAGCTCAACCACCAGACCACCATTGCCGGCGGGGTGCTGGCCGACACCTGCGGCCAGATGCTGAAGGATTTCTTCGGCGCGCGCCGCCGGGCGCAGAAAGCCGCGCAGAAGGCGGCACAGCAGGACGCCGCCGCGCCTGTCACCGATCCCGACAAGAACAACGACACCGAAGCATGAGTACGCCGAACAGCAGGCCGCCGCATACCGAAGTCCGACTGATCGCCTCGTCCGGGTATCCGCACGACGTCGCCATCGCCGCACGCGGCTGTGCCTGGCTCAAGCATCATGGCTACCACATGACCAACCCCGACGTGCTGGCGCGGCGCTACCTGCGCTTTGGCGGCACGGATGCGGAGCGGCTGGCCGACCTGCACGCCATCGGCACCGGCGCGCCGCACGAGCTGACGCTGGCGGTGCGCGGCGGCTATGGCATCGCGCGGCTGCTGGCGCAAGTCGACTTTGCCCGCATCGCCGCGCAGGCCAGCGCCAGCGGCACGCCCATCGTCGGCCACAGCGACTTCACCGCGTTCCAGCTGGCCTACCTGGCGGCGACGGGTGCCGTCACCTTTGCGGGGCCGATGCTGCTGGCGGATTTTGGTGCCGAGGTGGTGGATCCCTTCATGTGGGAGCATTTTGAAGGCATCCTGCGCAACCCGGCGTACAGCGTCGATGTCGCGGCGCCGCAGTCGGGCGGCCAACCGTTCTCAGGCAGCGTGGAAGGCACGCTCTGGGGCGGCAACCTGGCCATGCTGTGCAGCCTGCTGGGCACGCCTTTCATGCCGCAGGTGGAGGGCGGGGTGCTGTTCCTGGAAGACATCAACGAGCCGCCGTACCGGGTGGAGCGCATGCTGATCCAGCTGCAGCAGGCCGGCGTGCTGGGCGCGCAGCGCGCCATCGTGCTGGGCGATTTCTCCAATTACCGCGTCACCGACTACGACAACGGCTACGACATGGACGCAGTGGTGGCCTACCTGGGCGACCAACTGCCGGTGCCGGTGCTGACCGGGCTGCCGTTCGGCCACTGCGCGCGCAAGCTGACGCTGCCGGTCGGCGCCCAGGTGCGGCTGGCCGCACGTGCGGATGGCTTCAACATGGCGTTTTCCGGCTATCCGGTGCTGGCGCCACTGGCCTGACCGGCCGCAGCGTCCGATGCCGCGCATCCGGGTGCAAGGAATGCGTCCGGATGATAGAATGTGCGGTTATTTCCTGACTTCCTGCCGGGTTCTCGCATGAACCGGGCGCGGCCCGTGCCGCATCGCCAGCCATGGCCGCCGGATGACTCCGGGCCAGCGCGATGCATCTCCGGCAAGGCCCGTCCCTGAGCGGCATGGGGTGCGCCTCGTGCGCAAAACCGGCAAGCCGCGGCCAGCGCCGCGGCGCCACAATCTCCAGACAAGGTTCAAGACGTGCTTTCTACCGCAAACATCACCATGCAGTTCGGCCCCAAGCCGTTGTTCGAGAATATCTCGGTCAAATTCGGCGAGGGCAACCGCTACGGCCTGATCGGCGCGAACGGTTGCGGCAAGTCCACCTTCATGAAGATCCTGGGCGGCGACCTGGAACCGTCGTCGGGCAACGTCATGCTGGAGCCGGGCGTGCGCCTGGGCAAGCTGCGCCAGGACCAGTTCGCCTATGAAGACATGCGCGTGCTGGACGTGGTGATGATGGGCCACACCGAGATGTGGGCCGCCGCGCAGGAGCGCGACGCCATCTACGCCAACCCCGAAGCGACCGACGAAGACTACATGAAGGCCGCCGAGCTGGAGGCCAAGTACGCCGAATACGACGGCTACACCGCCGAGGCCCGCGCCGGCGAGCTGCTGCTGGGCGTGGGCATCCCCACCAGCCAGCACCAGGGCACGATGAGCGACGTCGCCCCCGGCTGGAAGCTGCGCGTGCTGCTGGCGCAGGCACTGTTCTCGAACCCGGACGTGCTGCTGCTGGACGAACCGACCAACAACCTGGACATCAACACGATCCGCTGGCTGGAGACCGTGCTCAACGAGCGCAACTCCACCATGATCATCATCTCCCACGATCGCCACTTCCTGAACTCGGTCTGCACCCACATGGCCGACATGGACTATGGCACGCTCAAGGTCTATCCGGGCAACTACGACGACTACATGGAAGCGTCGATGCAGGCCCGCGAGCGCCAGGTCGCCGCCAACGCGCGCGCCAAGGAGCGCATCAGCGAGCTGCAGGACTTCGTGCGCCGCTTCTCGGCCAACAAGTCCAAGGCCCGCCAGGCCACCTCGCGCGCCAAGCAGATCGAGAAAATCAAGGTCGACGACATCAAGCCGTCGTCGCGCCAGAACCCGTTCATCCGCTTCGAGTTCGAGAAGAAGCTGCACAACCTGGCCGTGGAAGTGGAGAACATCACCAAGACCTACGACCGCAAGATCATCGACGGCCTGTCGCTGGCGATCCAGGCCGGCGAGCGCGTGGCGATCATCGGCGAAAACGGCGCGGGCAAGACCACGCTGCTGCGCAGCCTGCTCAACGGCGCGGTGCAGACCGGCGTGCAGCGCGGCGTGGAAGTGGACCGCGGCACGGTCAAGTGGGCCGAGAACGCCAACGTCGGCTACATGCCGCAGGATACCTACGAGGAATTCCCGGACAATCGCGACGTGATGGACTGGATGAGCCAGTGGACGCAGGCCGGCGACGACGAGACCTCGCTGCGCGGCACGCTGGGCCGCCTGCTGTTCTCGGCCGACGACATCCGGAAGTCGGTCAAGGTGCTGTCCGGCGGCGAGAAGGGCCGCATGATCTGGGGCAAGTTGATGCTGGGCCGCCATAACGTGCTGGCCATGGACGAGCCGACCAACCACATGGACATGGAGTCGATCGAATCCCTGCAGATCGCGCTGGACAAGTTCACGGGCACGCTGATCTTCGTTTCGCACGACCGCGAGCTGATCAGCGGGCTGGCGACGCGCGTGATCGAAGTGCGCACCGACGGCACGCTGACGGACTACCTGGGTACGTATGACGAGTACCTGCAGTCGCAGGGTATCGACGGCTGAGCGTCGGGACGTTGACGATGAGAGAAGGCCGCCTCGGGGCGGCCTTTTTTCATTGGTGCGCCGCAATCTCAGCCGGCGGCGATGCGATCTGTGATCTGGTCGAGCTGGCTCGTGATGGCACGCGCGGTGATGTCGCCCTTGGCCTTGAGCAGCGCCGCATGCAGCGGTTCGCGCAGCGCCAGCAGGCCGGCCAGGTCGGTGGCCCTTTCGACCTTCACCTGCAGCATGTAGCCGCGCAGGCCCAGATGCTGGCCGATCACGTCGGTATAGAAGTAATACAGGCTCTCGAAGGCCGCGATGTCGGCGGGCGTGTGGGCCGCGGTATCGGCCGGTTGCGGCGTCTCCGGCACCTCGGGGGCGGGTGCGTGCCGCATTGCATACACGGAGAACATATTGGTGTCGGCGGCAGGCGGGACCCGCGCCGGGGCCTGTGCCGCTGCCATCACAGCGGGCGGCCGTGCCGGCTCCGGGACGGCTTCGACCAGCCCTTGTGCCACCAGTGTGTCCATGGCCTCGGGGGCCACCCCCATGCCGGCCACCTGCGCCAGCAATTCCTGCCCGCGGCGCTCGCCGTTGACCATCAGCAGCAGCGCGCGCAGCTTGTGGTCAAGCTTGCGTGCACGCGTCCGGATCTCGTCCTGTCCCGCATCCGTCTTGCGGTAGATCGGATCGACCATGTCTCACCCCTTGTTATGTCCGGCCGCCTTTGGCTAGAGTCCCTGTCAGGTGGTGCGGCCGATTATCGCCACCTTCTTGCCCGGAGCGGTAGGCGCGGCTTTCCGCGGCGCAAAAACATAGTCCCGAATCCGCTCTACAATGTGCGTGCACCATAAAAGTAACAAAAAAATTGCAATCGCCAATTCACCAAACCGAGAACTGTGGCCATGCAACAACGAGACAAACTCTTTATTAACGGCAAGTGGGTCGCTCCCCACGGCAACGGCACGATCGACGTCATCCATTCCGCCACCGAGGCGGTGATGGGCACCATCCCCGAAGGCTCGGCGCGCGACGCCGAGGATGCCATCCAGGCGGCCCGCGCGGCCTTCGACAGCTGGTCGGCCACGCCGCCGGCGGTGCGTGCCGGCTATATCGCCAAGATCGCCGAAGGCCTGAAGGCGCGCAGCGAAGAGCTGGCCCAGCTGATCGCCGGCGAAGTCGGCATGCCGATCAAGCTGGCGCGCGCGATCCAGGTGGGCGGGCCGGTCTACAACTGGGGCCAGGCCGCCAAGCTGCTGGACGGTTTCCGCTTCGAGGAAGAGGTCGGCAACTCCCTGGTGGTGCGCGAGCCCGTGGGCGTGGTGGGTGCCATCACCCCGTGGAACTACCCGCTCAACCAGATCACACTGAAAGTGGCGCCGGCCCTGGCCGCCGGCTGCACCGTGGTGCTCAAGCCCTCCGAGGTGGCGCCGCTCAATGCCTTCGTGCTGGCCGAGGTGATCGAGGCCGCCGGCCTGCCGCCGGGCGTGTTCAACCTCGTGACCGGCTATGGCCCGGTGGTGGGCGAGGTGCTGGCCAGCCATCCGGAAGTCGACATGGTGTCGTTCACGGGTTCGACCCGAGCCGGCAAGCGCGTGTCGGAACTGGCCTCGCAGACCGTCAAGCGCGTGGCGCTGGAGCTGGGCGGCAAGTCCGCTTCGGTGATCCTGGACGACGCCGACCTGCCGTCGGCGGTAAAGGGCACTATCAATGCCTGCTTCCTGAATTCCGGCCAGACCTGTTCGGCGCATACCCGCATGCTGGTGCCGCGGGCCCGTTACGATGAAGTGAAGGCGATCGCGCAGAAGGTGGTCGAGGGCTTTACCGTGGGCGATCCGCTGCAAGAAACCAGCAAGCTGGGACCGCTGATCTCCGCGGTGCAGAAGGACCGCGTGACCGGCTATATCCGCCGGGGCCTGGACGAGGGTGCCGAGCTGGTGGCTGGCGGTCCCGATACCCCGGAAGGGCTGGACAAGGGCTTCTTCGTCAAACCGACCGTGCTCGGCAACGTGGAGCCGCGCGCCACCGTGGCGCAGGAAGAGATCTTCGGGCCGGTGCTGTCGATCATCTGCTATGACACCGAGGAAGACGCGGTGCGCATCGCCAATGACAGCATCTATGGCCTGGGCGGCGGGGTCTGGTCCGGTGATGAGGCACGCGCGATCCGCGTGGCGCGCCGCATCCGCACCGGCCAGGTCGATATCAACGGCGGCCCGTTCAATATGCAGGCGCCGTTTGGCGGCTACAAGCAGTCCGGCAACGGACGAGAAGCGGGCAAGTACGGCCTGGAGGAATTCCTGGAGTACAAGTCGCTGCAGCTGAAGAAGCCGGCGGCCTGATGCGGCGCTGAGCGGCGCTGATGCAATATGGGAAATGCCCGGCTGGCCCGGGCATTTTTTCGTGCGGATAATGTGCGGAAAACACGCACAACATAACGAAAGTCATTGGGGGAGCAACGATGCGCTGGTTTGGTCGGCTGACCAGGTTTGTAGCGGGGCTGCTGGTGCTGGCGGTGGCCGGCGCTGCCGCGGCCCTGGTCTGGTATCGCCATGCGGCGCAGCCGCCTGCTTCCGGCCAGGAAGCGCTGGCGGGTTTGCGCGGCCAGGTCACGGTCGTGCGCGACGGCCATGGCGTGCCGCATATCCGCGCCGCCAGCAAGGCGGACGCCTGGTTCGCGCTGGGCTACGTCCATGCACAGGACCGGCTGTGGCAGATGCAGATGAACAAGCGCGTCGTTGCAGGTCGGCTTGCGGAGATCCTGGGACCGTCCGCGCTCGATACCGACAAGTTCCTGCGCACGCTGGGCGTGCGGCGTAATGCCGAGGCCATCCTGGCGCAGGCCTCGCCCGAGACCCGTGCCGCGCTGCAGGCCTATGCCGACGGCGTCAATGCCTGGATCGACCATCGCAAAGGCCCGTTGCCACCTGAATTCCTGCTGTTGCGCGCGCAGCCCGAGCGCTGGGAGCCGGCCGACACGCTGGGCTGGCAGACCATGATGGCCTGGGACCTGGGCGGCAACTGGACCCAGGAAACCCTGCGCATGCGGCTGGCGCAAGTGCTGCCTGTGGCCCGCATCAGCGAGTTGCTGGCGCCGTATCCGGGCGAGCAGCCGGTGCGCACCATGGATTACGGCCATCTGTACCGGCAACTGGCGCCGCTGGCGAGTGCCATGGCCAGCGTCGGCGACAAGGCGCCGCCGGGATATGTCGAGGGCATGGGCTCGAACAACTGGGTGGTGTCGGGCGCGCATACGCAATCGGGCAAGCCGATGCTGGCCAATGACCCGCACCTCGGGCTGCAGGCGCCCGCGCTGTGGTATTTCGCCAGGATGACAGCGCCCGGCCTGGACGTGGCCGGCGCCACGCTGCCCGGCATGCCGCTGGTGGTACTGGGGCACAACGACCGCATCGCCTGGGGCCTGACCAATACCGCGCCCGACGTGCAGGACCTGTATATCGAACGGCTGCGCCCCGGCAACGACACCCAGTACCAGACCCCGGACGGCTGGGCCGCATTCGAGACCCGCACCGAGACCATCCGCGTCAAGGGCGCCCCGGACGTGGTGCTGAAGGTCCGCGCCACGCGCCACGGCCCGGTGATTTCCGATTTGTCCGAGCCGCTTTCGGCTGCCGCGGGACCGCTTGGCGCACAGTATGTGGTGGCCTTCCAGTGGACCGCGCTGCGCCCGGACGACCGCACCTTCCAGGCGGGGCTGCGCATGAACGAGGCGCGCGACTGGGCCGGCTTCACCGCGGCGCTGCGCGACTTCCATTCGCCGCAGCAGAACATTGTCTATGCCGATGTCGACGGCAATATCGGCTTCTATGCGCCCGGACGCGTGCCGCTGCGCCGGGCCGACAACGACCTCAAGGGGCTGGCGCCGGCGCCCGGCTGGGATGCGCGCTACGACTGGACCGGCTTTATCCCGTTCGAGGCATTGCCGCACCGCTACAACCCGGCCGACGGCGTGATCGTGACGGCCAACCAGCGCATCGTCGCACCGGACTACCCGTACTTCATCACCAGCGAATGGACCGTGCCGTATCGCTTTGACCGGATCAAGGCGCTGCTGGCGGCCACGCCCAGGCACAGCTTCGACAGCTTTGCGGCAATCCAGAAAGACGTGGTCTCGCTGGCCGTGCGTGATGCCTTGCCGCTGCTGCTGGCCGCGCCCGTCAGCCGCGATGCGGGGCGGCCCGAGCGCGAACGCGCCTTGCTGGGAGCGCTGCGCAAGTGGGACGGAAACATGGACCCGGCGCGCGCCGAGCCGCTGGTGGTCACCGCGTGGCTGCGCGAGCTGTCGCGGCGGCTGTTCGAGGAGAAGGCGGGCGAGGCGATCTTTGTCCGCCTGTGGGACCAGCGTAACGTGCAGCAGCCCATGCTCAACATCCTGCGCGATCCGCGCACGCTGGGCGCGTTCTGGTGCGACCGGCAGCATACGCGCGCGGCCGAGACCTGCGACGACGCCATCGCAGACGCCTGGACCCGGGCCATGGCGGACCTGTCGCGCCGCTACGGCGACGACGCCGCCCGCTGGCGCTGGGGCGAGGCGCACACGGCCCGCTCCGAGCACAAGCCCTTCGGCAAGGTGGCGTACCTGTCGCCGCTGTTCAACCTGCGCGTGCCGACCGGCGGCGATACCTATACGGTCAATGTCGGTCGGCACAACCTGCGCGACGACAAGGCGCCGTTCGAGAACACCCACGCGGCCAGCGTGCGTGCGCTCTATGACCTGGCGGACCTGGAGGCGTCGCGGTTCATGGACTCCACCGGGCAGTCAGGCAACGCGCTGTTGCCGCGCTACCGCGACTGGTCCGGCAAATGGGCCGCGGTCGAGTACGTGACGATCCCGCGCGTGCCATCGCTGCCGCAGCAGGATGCGCCAGATGCGCTGATCCTGGTGCCGGTTGCGACAAAATAGCGCAGGTTACGACATGCCGTGCTGAGAATGCTCGCAAATAGGCGAGATCCTGCCATGGTCTTCGCGGGGCGCAGCAATTGACGCTACCATGGGGACCCCTTTCGACCGGCAGGAGTCCCCGATGGCAACGCGTACCACCCATGTGATCCAGCACGTCGCATTCGAGCATGCGGGCGTGATCGGCAATGCCTTGCGCGCGCGCGGGCACGCGTTGCAGGTGTTCCAGGCCGGTGTCGATGACCTGGCACCCATCGCGGACAATCCGGCCGACCTGCTGCTGATCCTGGGCGGCCCCATCGGTGTCTATGAAACCGATGCCTATCCCTGGCTGGAGGCCGAGATCGCCCTGATCCGCCAACGCCTGGCGGCTGGCGGCAAGATGATCGGGGTTTGCCTGGGCGCGCAGCTGATCGCGCGTGCTGCCGGCGCGCGCGTCTACGCGGGCACGCGCGAGATCGGCTGGGCGCCGATTGCGCCTACGCCAGCGGGGCAGGATTCCGCGCTGGCAGAACTGGCCGCCGCCCACTGGGAGGTGCTGCACTGGCATGGCGATACCTTCGACCTTCCGCCCGGCGCGCAACTGCTGGCATCCACCGCCGCGGTACAGAACCAGGCCTATGCCATCGGCAACCAGGTGCTGGCAATGCAATTCCACCCCGAGGTCATTCCGCGCGATATCGAGGCCTGGCTGATCGGCCATACCGTCGAGCTGGCCAAGGCCGGCATCGATCCGCGCACCATCCGCGCGCGTACTGCGGAAGTCGGTGCCACGGTGGCGGCCGCGGGCGAGCGCATGTTCGCGCGCTGGCTGGAGGAAGCCGGGCTATGAGCCAGCCGGCATCGTCCGTGCGCGCGGTGATCAGCGCCGTATTGACGGGGCAGGCGCGCCCGTTTGGACCCAACGGCGTGCCCAGCGGCATCGCCAAGACCGCGGCTGGCGAGCGGATTCGCGTGACCGCGCTTGGGCTCGAAGGCGACGGGCAGGGCGATCCGCGCCATCACGGTGGTCCGGAAAAGGCGTTGCACCACTACGCCTTCGATCATTACCCGGCGTGGCGCGAGGAACTGGCTGCGCAGGGCGCGCAAGGCAACGGTGTGCTCGACGTTGCGGGCGCCTTCGGCGAAAACCTGAGCACCACCGGGCTGACCGAGGCCGCCGTCTGCATCGGCGACCGCTTCCGTCTGGGCACGGCGCTGGTGGAGGTATCGCAGGCACGCCAGCCGTGCTGGAAGCTCAATCATCGATTCGGCTATGCAGGCATGTCGCGCGCCGTGCAGCAAAGCCTGCGCACCGGCTGGTACTACCGTGTACTGGAGACTGGCGACGTGGCGGCGGGCGATGCGCTGGAACTGGTGGCGCGCCCCTGTCCGCGATGGTCGCTGCAGCGCCTGCTGCAGGTGCTGTATGTCGACCGGCTGGACTATGCCGCGCTCGCGGAAATGTCAGAGCTGGCACCGCTGGCCGAGAACTGGCGCAAGCTTGCGCGGCAGCGCGTGGAACGGCGCGAAATCGAAGATATGGAGCGGCGGCTGGCGGGCGGCTGAGCGCCGCCGCCTCAGCCCTGGCGGAACCGCTTCCCTGTACCTTCGCGCGTAATGCGCTCCCAGACCACCTGCTTTTCCTCTTCGCTGAAGAACACCCAGTTGCTGACCTCGGCCGCGGTGCGGCCGCAGCCCTGGCAGATCTCGTCGAACAGTGTCGAGCAAATGCCGATGCAGGGGCTGTCCGGGCGCTCGGACAGCGTGGAATCCGCGGTGCCGTGGTCCGGTTCGAGGCGGAGCGGGGCGGATTCTGAGGGCGACGGCATGATGGCTGGAGGGATTGGGGTGAAACGGCCAGCCATTATATCGGGTACGAATGACAGGCAGTCGGAATGCCGGGCTGGGCCGGCGAGGATTACGTCTGACGTAATTGAGCAGCGCAGGCCATGCCCTTACGCTGCTGGCAGGACGTAAGCCGTTCACAGGAGCCCAGCATGTCCCAAGCCCTTGCCACCTTGCCCCGCCAACACGATCGCCACGCCGCAGTCGACCCCCGCATGCGCATTATGGTCGACAACGTCCTGATCGGCTCCCCGGTGGCGCGCGCCCTAGGCGTGCGGCTGGCCAGCCTGGCGCCCGATCATGTCGAGCTGGCGATGCCATTCCTGCCGACCAACGTGACCCACGGCAGCATCGTCCATGGCGGCGTCATTGCCACGCTGATCGATATTGCCGGCGCCGCGGCGGCAGCTTCTGGCGCCAGTGCCGACAATGTGAAGGGTGGGGCGACCAGTTCGCTTTCTATCCAGTACCTGGCCCCGGCACAGGGTGCGGCGCTGCGCGCGGTGGCGATGGTGGTGCGGCGTGGGCGCCGGCAGGTGGTCACCGACGTGTCGGTCTATGCAGAAGCGCCGGACGAGGGCGTACTGGTGGCCAAGGCTTTGATGAGCAGTGCCATGTTCTGAATCCGGAGCGGACGCATCGCGCGTCCGTTTTCTCAAATCTATAAAACGCAATTAACCGCCGTATTTTTACCTTCACACCCAAACGCGCCAGTACACTGGCGCGAACTGCTTCCAATGCAAAGGGCGCAGCCTCGTGGAGGAAAGCGATGCAGCATGGGCCTGAAACTGCGCAGCAGGGCGGGATGTCAGCGTCCCCGGCGCCTGCCGCATCCCAGACGCTCCCGGCAAGCCCAGCGCCTTCGGGGTCGCGTATCGCTGTCTACGGTGCGATTGCCGCCAACGTGGCGATCGCTGCGACCAAGTTTGTCGTCGCCGCCGTGACCGGCAGCTCGGCCATGCTGTCCGAGGCCATCCATTCCACCGTCGACACCGGCAATGAGCTGTTGCTGCTGGAACGGGAGGAAGAGGGAAAGGAAGGGGAGACGGCCGGGAAATTGCTGCCGGCCGATGCAGCCGCCGGTTTGCTCCCCTCTCCCGCGCGCGGGAGAGGGGCCGGGGAAGAGGGCAGGAGCGTCTAGCGGCGATACCGCCTGCTCCACGATCTCATCAGTACTTCCAGAAGACCTGCTGCAGCGCCTTGGAGTCGTTGGTCTGCGTCAGCGCCAGCGCCATCAGGATGCGTGCCTTCTGCGGCAGCTGGTCGTCGGTGACGATCCAGTCGTACTTGTCATCCGGCTGCTCTGCATTGCGCACCACCACGCCGCTGCCGGTGCGCGAGGCGCGCACGATCTGCACGCCCTTGGCGCGCGCGGCCTTGAGCGAGTCGACCATGTAGTCGCCGACGCTGCCGTTGCCGGTGGCGGCATAGATGATGGCCTTGGCACCGCTCTTCACCGCGGCGTCGACCGCGGCCGGATTGGCGTTGCCGTAGGCGTAGACCACTGCCACTTCAGGCAGCTTGTCGATCTTGTCGATGTCCCACTGCGTCTGCAGCGTGTGCGGACGCGCCGGCAGGCGGTAGAACAGCGTGCGGCCTTCGACCACGTAGCCCAGCGGGCCGAACGGCGAGCGGAAGGTCTCGGTCTTGAAGGTGTTGCTCTTGGTGACGTCGCGGCCGGTGTGGATCTCGTCGTTCAGCACGGCCAGCGTGCCCTTGCCCTTGGAGGCAGGGTTGGAGGCGACCAGCACGGCGTCGTACAGGTTGAGCGCGCCATCGGCGCCGAGCGCGGTGCCCGGGCGCATCGAGCCCACCACCACCACCGGCTTGTCGCTCTTGAGCGTCAGGTTCAGGAAGTAAGCGGTTTCCTCGATGGTGTCGGTGCCGTGCGTAATGACGATGCCGTCCACGTCCGGCTGCTTGAGCAGTTCCGATACGCGCTTGGCCAGCTTCAGCAGGCGTTCGTTGTTGAAGCTCTCCGAACCGATCTGGAAGATCTGCTCGCCCTTGACGTTGGCGACCTTGGAGATCTCGGGCACCGAGGCGATGATCTTGTCGACCGGCACCACGGCGGACTGGTAGGCCGCGGTGTTGGTCGCCGAGGCGCCGGCGCCGGCAATGGTGCCGCCGGTGCCGATGATGACGATATTGGCCTTGCGGGCTTCGGCCTGGGCCGTGGCGGGTGCGGCGGCAGATTGTGCGGCGGGGGCGAGCTGCGCGTGGGCAGTGCCGGTGATCAGGCTCGCCGACAGCAGGGCAGCGGCCAGCGTGGTGACGCGGGCGAAGTGTTTCATGTTTCTCCTCGGTATCTATACGAACGTGTGGCCCGTACTGGAATCGGCACGACATACCTTATGGGTGGAATGGTGCCGTCCGTGTTCAGTCGGTGGCTGCCGGCAACGGGGCCTGTGGTGCAGGGCCCGTTCAGGCAGCGGCAGTGACTATACGTGAGGAGAATTTGGCGCGGGAGGGGCGCTGCAAGGGTTATGCCGATTCGGCATGAAGGTGCCTGGGCGATAACTCAAATCGCATACATATCGAGGTATTCATTGACCGGGATGGCCTCCAGCCGCGCCTGGTCCAGCGATGCGGCCAGGATGGCCTGCTGCTGTTTAGGCGGGAAGCGGCGGGCGAGGTTGGTGCGGAATTTCTCCACCAGCAGCGGGATGCCCTCGGCGCGGCGGCGCTTGTGGCCGAGCGGGTATTCGACCAGCACCTCGTCCAGCACGGTGCCGTCCGCCAGCGTCACGGTCAGCGCATTGGCGATCGAGCGCTTGGCGGGGTCGTGATAGTCGCGCGTCAGCGCGGGGTCTTCCACGCAGGTGATCTTGCCGCGCAGCGCGTCGATGCGCGGGTCGGCGGCAACCTTGTCTTCGTAGTCAGCGGCGGTCAGGCGGCCGAACAGCAGCGGCACGGCCACCATGTACTGGATGCAGTGGTCGCGATCCGCCGGATTGCTGAGCGGACCCTGCTTGTCGATGATGCGCAGGCAGGCCTCGTGGGTGCGGATGGTGATGGCGGCGATATCCGCCGCGCTGCGCCCCGCGAGCGCCAGCGCGCCGTGCAGCCGCATCGCTGCCTCCACCGCGGTCTGCGCGTGGAATTCAGCCGGGTACGAGATTTTGAACAGGATGTTCTCCATCACGTACGACCCGTACGGCCGCTGGAAGCGGAACGGCTGCCCCTTGAACAGCACGTCGTAGAAGCCCCAGGTCTTTGCCGTCAGCACCGACGGGTAGCCCATCTCGCCGGTGCGGGCGATCAGCGCCAGCCGCACCGCGCGGCTGGTGGCGTCGCCGGCGGCCCAGCTCTTGCGGCTGCCGGCGTTGGGGGCGTGGCGGTAGGTGCGCAGGCTCTGGCCGTCGACCCAGGCCAGCGACACGGCATTGAGGATCTCGTCGCGCGTGAGGCCTAGCATCTGCGCGACCACGGCAGTGGAGGCCACCTTGACCAGCACCACGTGGTCCAGCCCGACCTGGTTGAACGAATTCTCCAGCGCGATGCAGCCCTGGATCTCGTGCGCCTTGATCATCGCCGCCAGCACTGCCTTCATCGTCAGCGGCTTGCGCCCGGCGGCGATGTGGTTGCGCGAGATCCAGTCAGCGGTGGCCAGGATGCCGCCGAGGTTATCCGACGGATGACCCCATTCGGCCGCGAGCCAGGTGTCGTTGAAGTCCAGCCAGCGGATCATCGCGCCGATATTGAACGCGGCCTGGACCGGATCGAGCTGGAACTGGGTGCCCGGCACGCGCGCGCCGTTGGGCACGATCGTGCCCGGAACGATGGGACCCAGCAGCTTGGTGCAGGCCGGGTAGGAGAGGGCCTCGAGCCCGCAACCGAGCGTGTCGATCAGGCAGTTGCGGGCGGTGTCATAGGCGAGGCCGCTCTTGATCTCGTACCGGGTGACATAGTCGACGATGTCGACCAGCACCTGGTCCGGATCGGGGCGTTGCGCGGACGGCGTGTCGGTGGACATGAACGACCTCGCGGGTGCGGCTCAGCTCAGAACGCGTCGCCGGGCACGCGCACCCAGCCTTCCATCAGCACGCGCGCGCTGCGGCTCATGATGGCCTTCCTGACCGCCCATTCGCCATCGACCTGCTGCGCCTCGGCGCCCACGCGCAGCGTGCCGGACGGATGCCCGAAACGCACCGCGTTGCGCTCGCCGCCGCCGGCGGCCAGGTTGACTAGCGTGCCGGGGATGGCGGCGGCGGTGCCGATCGCCACCGCCGCCGTGCCCATCATGGCGTGGTGCAGCTTGCCCATCGACAGCGCGCGCACCAGCAGGTCCACATCGGCCGCGGCCACCTTCTTGCCGCTGGAGGCGACGTAGTCGACCGGCCTGGCGACAAAGGCCACCTTGGGCGTGTGCTGGCGCTTGGCGGCCTCGTCCACGTTCTTGATCAGGCCCATGCGCAGCGCGCCGTAGGCACGGATGGTCTCGAACATCGCCAGCGCCTTGGTGTCGCTGTTGATGGCGTCCTGCAGCTCGGTGCCGGTGTAGCCGATGCTCTCCGCGTTGACGAAGATGGTCGGGATGCCGGCGTTGATCATGGTGGCCTTGAGCGTGCCCACGCCCGGCACTTCCAGGTCGTCGACCACGTTGCCGGTCGGGAACATCGCGCCGCCGGCGCCTTCTTCCTCGGCGGCCGGGTCCATGAACTCAAGCTGCACTTCGGCGGCCGGGAAGGTCACGCCGTCCAGCTCGAAATCGCCGGTTTCCTGCACTTGACCGTTGGTGACGGGCACATGGCCGATGATGGTCTTGCCGATATTGGCCTGCCAGATGCGCACCACGGCAACGCCGTTGTGCGGGATGCGGCTGGCATCGACCAGGCCGGCGCTGATGGCAAAGGGACCGACCGCTGCCGACAGGTTGCCGCAGTTGCCGCTCCAGTCGACAAAGGGCTGGTCGATCGAGACCTGGCCGAACAGATAGTCGACATCGTGGTCGGGCCGCGTGCTCTTGGACAGGATGACGGTCTTGCTGGTGCTGGAGGTGGCGGCACCCATGCCGTCGATCTGCTTGCCATAGGGGTCGGGGCTGCCGATCACGCGCATCAGCAGCGCGTCGCGAGCCGGGCCGGGCACTTGTGCCGTTTCCGGCAAATCCTGCAGGCGGAAGAACACGCCTTTGCTGGTGCCGCCACGGATATAGGTGGCGGGAATCTTGATCTGGGGTACGTGAGCCATGGAAATCTTTGTCCTGGTTGGCCCGGGCGGCATAGATGCCGCCCGGGCCCATGTCACAGCTTATGCAGCCGAACGGGTCGACTCAAGGAAGTCCTGCGCGAAGCGCTGCAGCACGCCGCCGGCCTCGTAGATCGACACTTCCTCGTCGCTGTCGAGGCGGCAGGTCACCGGCACCTCGACGCGCTCGCCGTTCTTGCGGTTCACCACCAGCGTCAGCGTGGCGCGCGGCTGGCGCTCGCCGATCACGTCATAGGTCTCGGTGCCGTCCAGGCCCAGCGTCAGGCGGTTCACGCCCGGCTTGAACTCCAGCGGCAGCACGCCCATGCCGATCAGGTTGGTGCGGTGGATGCGCTCGAAGCCCTCGGCGACGATGACTTCCACGCCGGCCAGGCGCACGCCCTTGGCGGCCCAGTCACGCGACGAGCCCTGGCCATAGTCCGCGCCGGCGATGATGATCAGCGGCTGCTTGCGATCCATGTAGGTCTCGATCGCTTCCCACATGCGCACGACCTTGCCTTCGGGTTCGATGCGCGCCAGCGAACCCTTTTTGACCTGGCCATCGACCACGGCCATTTCATTGATCAGGGTCGGGTTGGCAAAGGTGGCGCGCTGCGCGGTCAGGTGGTCGCCGCGGTGGGTGGCGTACGAGTTGAAGTCCTCTTCCGGCAAGCCCATCCTGGCCAGGTATTCACCCGCGGCGCTGTTGAGCATGATGGCGTTGGACGGCGACAGGTGGTCGGTGGTGATGTTGTCGCCCAGCACCGCCAGCGGACGCAGCGCCTCGAGCATGCGTTCGCCGGCCAGCGCGCCTTCCCAGTAGGGCGGGCGGCGGATGTAGGTGCTCTGCGGGCGCCAGTCGTACAGCGGGCTGACGGACTCGCCGCTGGCCGCGGTAATGGCGAACATCGGCTCGTAGACTTTGCGGAACTGCTCGGGCTTGACGCTCTTCGCCACGATCGCGTCGATTTCTTCGTCGCTCGGCCAGATGTCCTTCAGGTAGACCGGCTTGCCGTCCTGGTCGGTGCCCAGCACGTCCTTTTCGATATCGAAGCGGATGGTGCCAGCGATGGCGTAGGCCACCACCAGCGGCGGCGAGGCCAGGAAGGCCTGCTTGGCGTACGGGTGGATGCGGCCATCGAAGTTGCGGTTGCCGGACAGCACTGCCGTCGCGTACAGGTCGCGGTCGATGATCTCTTGCTGGATGTTCGGGTCCAGCGCTCCGGACATGCCGTTGCAGGTGGTGCAGGCAAAGGCGACGATGCCGAAGCCGAGCTTCTCTAGGTCGGGCAGCAGATTCGCTTCTTCCAGGTACAGCTCGACTGCCTTGGATCCCGGGGCCAGCGACGACTTGACCCACGGCTTGCGCGCCAGGCCGCGCGCATTGGCGTTGCGCGCCAGCAGCGCGGCGGCGATCACGTTGCGCGGGTTGCTGGTGTTGGTGCAGCTGGTGATGGCGGCGATGATGACCGCGCCGTCCGGCATCAGGCCTTCGGCTTCCTGCGCGCGGGCCTTGTCCAGGTCGACGGCGATGCCGCGCTCGGCCAGCGCGGAGGTCGGCAGGCGCTTGTGCGGGTTGGACGGGCCGGCCATGTTGCGCACCACGCTCGACAGGTCGAACTTCAGCACGCGCTCGTACTCGGCGTTCTTCAGCGATTCCGCCCACAGGCCGGCGGTCTTGGCGTACGTCTCGACCAGCTTGAGCTGCTCGTCGGTTCGGCCGGTCAGGCGCAGGTAGTCAATGGTCTGCTCGTCGATGAAGAACATCGCCGCGGTGGCGCCGTATTCCGGCGCCATGTTGGAGATGGTGGCGCGGTCGCCGAGCGTCAGGCTCGAGGCGCCTTCGCCGCGGAACTCCAGGTAGGCGCCGACCACCTTTTCCTTGCGCAGGAACTCGGTCAGTGCCAGCACGATGTCGGTGGCGGTGATGCCGGGCTGGCGCTTGCCGGTCAGCTCCACGCCGATGATGTCCGGCAAGCGCATCCACGAGGCGCGGCCGAGCATCACGTTCTCGGCTTCCAGGCCGCCCACGCCGATTGCGATCACGCCGAGCGCATCCACGTGCGGGGTGTGGCTGTCGGTGCCGACGCAGGTATCGGGGTAGGCCACGCCGTTGTCGGCGTGGATCACCGGGGACATCTTTTCCAGGTTGATCTGGTGCATGATGCCGTTGCCCGGCGGGATCACGTCGACGTTCTTGAACGCCTGCTTGGTCCAGTCGATGAAATGGAAGCGGTCTTCGTTGCGGCGGTCTTCGATGGCGCGGTTCTTGGCGAAGGCATCGGGGTCGAAGCCGCCGCACTCCACTGCCAGCGAGTGATCGACGATCAGCTGCACCGGCACCACCGGATTGACCTTGGCGGGGTCGCCGCCCTGGTCGGCGATGGCGTCGCGCAGGCCGGCCAGGTCCACCAGCGCGGTCTGGCCCAGGATGTCATGGCACACCACGCGCGCCGGGAACCACGGGAAATCGAGGTCGCGCTTGCGCCCGATCAGCTGCTTGAGCGAATCCGCCAGCGTGGCGGGATCGCAGCGGCGCACCAGGTTTTCTGCCAGCACGCGCGACGTGTACGGCAGCTTGTCGTAGGCACCCGGCTGGATTGCCTCGACCGCGGCGCGCGCGTCAAAGTAATCCAGCTTGGTGCCCGGTAGCGGTTTGCGGTTTGCAGAATTCATGGTGTAGGGAAATCAATATAGGTATGAAAAAGGGGTAGTGGTCCCATGTCAGCGACCAACTACCCCCTTGCCCGCAGGCCCGGATCAATGCAACCCGACGCGGAGCAAACCGGCAGCCGGTCTTACTTGCGATCCTTCAGCGGCACGAACTTCAGGTTTTCCGGGCCGGTATAGTTGGCGCTCGGGCGGATGATCTTGTTGTCGATGCGCTGCTCGATAATGTGCGCGGCCCAGCCGGAGGTACGCGC